>JAQURW010000153.1 GCA_028715425.1 Candidatus Omnitrophota bacterium | reverse complement strand
ACGATGACGGCTGTTTTTGTCGCGGGCACCGACACGGGTGTCGGGAAGACGCTTGTTACGGGGTTATTGGCCGCGTATTTTACCGGCAGAGGGAAAAGGGTGATAACGCAGAAATGGGTTGCGACCGGCAACGGCGACGATATAAAAGTTCATAACGACATCATGGGAGCGGCCGGCGCAGAAAAAAAAGATATACGCGTTCCTTATTCGTTCCGTTACCCTGCATCCCCGCATCTTGCCGCACGGCTTGAACGGAGGACGATCGAAGAACAAAAGATAAAGAGGCTTTTTTTACGGCTTTCGAGCCGGTATGACATTGTCCTTGTCGAGGGGACCGGAGGGGTCCTTGTCCCTCTGAATGAAAGTAGGTTCCTCATCGATATCGCGCAGGACTTAGATCTGCCGGTCATCCTTGTCGTACACAATAGGCTCGGGGCCGTCAATCATGCGCTTCTGTCTGTCGAGGCGCTGGAAAAAAGGAGGATCCGCATACTGGGAATGGTGTTCAATTCCGTTCATCGTGAAGAGCGGGCCGGTAACGTGATCTTAGAGGACAATGAGCGCATAATAAACCGTATCGCCGGGGTAAAGGTGCTGGGCGCCTTGCCTAATTCGCGGAACATGAAGGTACTCGAACGTAGCTTTAAAACAATAGGAGACAACATTGTCAAGGCGCGGTTGGATTAAAAAGGATCTGCAATACAACTGGCATCCCTACACGCAGATGAAAGATTGTGAGGATGACCCTCCGATACTGCTTGATAAGGCGCGGGGCATCAGGCTCTACGATATAGACGGTAACTTTTACTATGATACCATTGCGAGCTGGTGGTGTAATGTCCACGGCCACAATCATCCGCGCATAACGAAAGCTATACATGAACAATTAAACCGCCTTGACCATGTCATGTTCGCCGGATTTACGCATACACCCGCTATCCGGCTCGCGGAAAAACTGATCTCGTATGCCCCTCCCGGCCTTGCACGGGTCTTTTTTTCCGACAACGGTTCTACTGCCGTTGAAACTGCGCTCAAACTCTCTTTTCAGTATTGGCAGAATATCGGGAAAAGGAAGAAGACGAAGTTTGTTGCGCTCGATCACGGGTACCACGGCGATACGATAGGCGCAATGAGCGTAAGCGGGGTAAGCCTCTTTAACAAGATATTCTCTCCGCTTCTCTTTGGTTCGTTTAAAGTCGTTTCGCCCTATTGTTATCGTTGTCCCATGGGCGAAAAGCCCGCAACCTGCCGGACCCGGTGCATAGAGCCGCTTGAAAAACTCTTTCGTGACCGTTCCGGGGAGATAGCGGCCTTCATTCTGGAACCGATGGTCATGGCTGCCGGCGGCATGATCGTATATCCGGCCGAATATCTCAAAAAGGCGGGTGAGCTTGCACGGCGGTATAATGTCCATCTGATCCTTGACGAGGTCGCGACGGCATTCGGCAGGACCGGCACGATGTTCGCTTCGGAACATGCGGGCGCCAGGCCTGATATCGTGTGTTTGTCAAAAGGCATTACCGGCGGATACCTTCCCCTCGGCGCCACACTTGTTACCGAAAAGATATATCGGGCCTTTTACGGTGATTACCGGGAGAGAAAGACTTTTTACCACGGCCATACCTATACTGCCAATCCCGTTTCCTGCAGGGCCGCCTTGGAAAGCCTTATGCTCTTTGAGGAAGAGGGCGTCCTGGAGAAGGCGGCCCGCCTTTCGAAGATTATCGGCCATGGCCTTGAATCGTTCCGGGCTTTAGCTGCTGTCGGCGATGTGCGATATATAGGAATGATAGGTGCGGTTGAACTTGTCAAAGACAAGGATACCAAGGAGCCTTTCGGCTTTACCGACAGGATCGGGTATTCTCTGTACAAAAGGGGGCTGGAAAAACATCTCATCATGCGGCCCTTGGGCAATAGTATCTATATGTTCCTACCGTTGTGCGTAAAGGAGCGCGAGCTTGCCTACATCATCGACGCCATGTACGCTATTCTGAAAAGAGTTGACAAAGCAGGGTAATCGGATACAATAAGGCAGAAACTATTTTTTTATTCCGTGAACCGGCCCGCCGGGAAAGAGCGGGCGTACGATAACGAGGGATGCGTGAACCATAGTCGAGGCAGCGCCGTTCTTGCCGGTCTTGTTGTGCTCGGGATCATTATCGTCGCAGTGATTGTTTTTGTTTACCGCAGCGCAAGCAAGGAATCCGAGAAGATATATAGCGGAATGGTCGATGAGCTGATGAAGTCAAAAGACGAACCGAAATACGGATATGGCGTGCAGGCGGAATCGGAGATCTTGCCCAATGCGGAAAATCTCGAGAGCAAAAAGAAACCTAAACCTATTGTCTATGTCACTCCCAAGTTGAAGAAAAAGAAGTAGCAGGGAGCGGCCGCGGGAGGCACGACATGCTCAAAACATCCCTTGAGAACATCATGACCGACGGGGTAGTCACGTTGAAGGAAGATGCCTCGATAGGCCAGGCCGCGCACATACTCCTCCGATACCGGATCAACGGTATCCCTATCGTTAAAAAAAACAATCCGCACAAGATCATAGGGATCGTCACGACGACGGATCTCTTGCGGCTCCTTGATGAAGCGCTTTCAAAACCCGGGCAGCGCCAGGCCGAGCTCGATAAGATCGGCGATATGCCGGTGGCGGTGCTTGCCGCGAAAAATGTCCTTACGGTGCAGAAAAATACCAGCGTCGAGAAGGCCATCGCTATCATGCATCGCGAAGGGAAACATACCATTCCGGTCTATGACGGCGATAAACTCATCGGTGTTGTCGGCCGCCATGATCTTTTGAACATAGCCTTCGGATAAGGAAAGGTTTAAGATGAACCGTCGCTTATCGCCAAGGATCCGTTATTCCCAATCGGTAACCGTGACGCCATCGGCATCGAGTGACATACACTTAAAGGGGCTGACACTCGATATCAGCGAATCCGCCATCCGTGTCGTAGTATCCGCGAACCTTCTGGTCGGCAACACGGTCGTGATCGCCATACAATTGCCTACCTTTGAAGGGGAGCTTTCTCTCCTGGGCGAAGTCAAGTGGGCGCAACCGTCGATCAGATACCAGGGGCGTTTCGATACCGGGATACAATTTCTTTTCTTAAGCGACGAACATCGAAGCGTGCTCAAGGATTTTATTCAAAAACTTCCGTATCTCAGCGCGAAGAAGACGTCTGAATCGGAAGAAAAGGTCGTTTTCGATTCAGCGCAATTCAGCATGTCTGTCCAGGAGGCGCGATTGAGGACGTTCCTCTGGGCCGGGCTACTGGTCGTTGTTGTCGTGATTTTTTTGATATTTTATTTTGTGATCATGCATTCGGTTGACTCAATCGATCCGGGGATATAAAACGAAGGGGGTACACGGTGCGGTATGAACGCTTTGTGATTGCTTTTGTGGTCTTATTGATCCTTTTTGCTGCGGTCATTGTGTACAGGGCATTTCCCGGACACGAAAAGCCAAAAAATTATGACCTTAAAATAGCCGCACTCGAAGAGAAAATAGACGTCTTAAGACGCGAGCAGACCGCGATAAGGGTCAAGCTCGATACCATGGAAAGAAGCAGTAATGCCAAAAGTTATATGCCTGAACGCGTGATCGAGCCGAAGGCCGATAAGGCCATTGTAGAGAATATCGGTGCCGATACTATAGCTACCCGCGCCCAGTGGCTTAAGACGACCAAACCGAACGTCTATATGGTCACGATAAAGCTTGAACGATTACCCAGGATCGGTACCCTCGAAATCGCGACCGACCAGGGGCCGATCCCGCCCACAGCCTACCGTATGCAGGGTGATGAACTGTCCGTGCTCTTTCAGGAAACGCAGGAGCAATTTATAGCTGAGGGCGGTTTCATCAGTATCCGCTATATGCCTGAAGACTAGACATGCCTGCCGCTCAGTCCGGTAATTTGCTTTATTCAAAGGTATATGATATAATTATATCCAAGTAAATCAGACTATACGATAATGATACCTATACGAAGATATAATATTACCATATTATTAATAGTACTGACGGTGCTATCCGCTTCCTTTTCATATGCCCAGATAAAGATAAAATTTCTCGTTCTTAATCCTTCCGAAACAGAAAAAAAGGTCATTCCGGTCAAATATTATTTGCCGCCCGAAATCACGCCGCCTGACGTAGTCGATGCCGGGGGGCTTACCATCGATTATGATGTCGACGAGGGCCATTACTTTGTAAAAGGCGACGTCGAACTCGGGCCCAAGGAGACCCGGACGTTTGTCGTCGATGTCAGGGATATATGGCGGATCCCCAAAGAAAAACTTGATCTTATCCGCGAGCACGTCGAAGGGAAACTGGCCGAGCTCGAAGCAAACCCGGAAGCTGAGGCAAGCAGGAACCTGGCGAACAACATCCTGAAACGCGTCAGCGATATAGAGACGAGCCAGACCGCCGAAAAGCCGATCACGGAACGGGTCGAGGCGTACGCGACGAACAAGATGCGTATCGACGCGATCGAGAACGATATGATGATCCTCAATAATGTCGCCGTTAAAGAATCCGAAGAACGCGTTGTCACGATCAAGGTCGAGGTGCAGAATCCTTATGAAAAGGAATACGAGTTTCCCGTGCGGTATTATCTGCCGCCCGAGCTTAAGGAGGCCGATGTCGTTGACGGTGCCGGCCTTTCGACAAGTTTTGATATGGCCAATAACCGGGTCTTTTTGAAAGGCGACGCTAAGTTGAAGGGCAAAGAAACCATAAAATACGAGGTCAAGGTCAAGGACGTATGGTATATCAAGGATGCCGAATTGAATGCCGTTGACAACGAAACCGGGAAGATCCTGGACCAGCTGGTGGATACGGAATATGAAAAATTAGGCGCGTATCTTGCCAACGAGATAAGCGCGCTTCTTAAGCAGATCCGCGAAACGCAGAAAACCGACCTTCCGCTTAAGAAAAGGATCGCGGCGTACAAAGATAATATGCAGAAATTCGACACCGTGATAAAACATCTGGACCGCTTGAGGAGTTTTATGCTGCAATTCGAACTCGCGCGTTCCGGCCAGGAAGGTATCCCGACGGAAACAGGCAAGAAATCCGAGGTCACCTTCGGCGGCGGCAAGGCGGAAGGAAAGGGCGGCGGCGTCGGCCAGGGGATGGGATCGGCGATCGGTAAGGGCAGAGGGCAGACATCCCAGCAGCGGGGCGGCGGTGTTCAGGGTATCAGAGGCCTTAAAGGTATTATTTTGGTTTCGCAATCGGTGTTTAAGGGATGGAAACCGGAGATCGCTACGACGTGGATCATTATCCTGACCATTATCGGGTTCCTGTTTGTCTTTGCGATCCTGTTCTATATACTGTGGATAATCCTGGCGTTTGCCGAAAAGAAAAAAGAGGTCTTTGAGGATCCACAGGTAACTTCCGAACCCAAGAAAAAATCGAACGTTAAATAAGGACGGTGACCTTACATGCCGCTTAAATATGAGGAAACAGGGAAAGTCAGGTCGGTCAAGGGGCCGGTAGCCCTTCTGGAAGGCCTCGACAAATGCATCTACGGCCAGATCGTCAGATTCGGTTACGAAACGCTCGGTATGGTCGTCGGCTTTAATGAGGAGGTCGTGCAGGCCCTTATCCTCAAGGAACAGGAACCGATAATCCCGGGTTCGGACGTCCGGGCGACCCTGGAACCGTTCAACGTGCCGGTCGGGAAAAATTTTATCGGCCGCGTTGTTAACGCCCTCTGTGAGCCGACCGACGGGGAAGGTGATATCGTGGCCGACGATTATTACAATATCTTCCGCGACGCGCCCGCGGTCATGGCGCGTGAACCCGTCGATGAACCCCTTGAGACCGGCGTAAAGATCGTCGACTCGATGATCCCCATAGGAAAAGGGCAACGGGAACTTATCCTCGGCGACAAGATGACCGGCAAGACCACGATCTGTACCGACGCTATCATAAATCAGAAGGGTAAAGGGGTTGTCTGTATTTATGTCTGTATCGGAAAATCCAACTCGCAGCTGGCCAAGGTCGTCGAGCTTTTCAAGGAGCATGAGACGTTCGGCTATACGATCATTGTCCAGGCGACCGCGGCGGCGCACTCGGGA
>JAQURW010000152.1 GCA_028715425.1 Candidatus Omnitrophota bacterium | reverse complement strand
ACGCTTTTATCAAGAAAGGTTATTTCGAGCTTAGAATAGTTCTTGGTACGGATGCGGTCATTAAGAGATACGGCATCATTTTCTTTAAGAAATACCGCATCCCCGGCCCCATGGCTGATATCGGCAACGCCTTCGAGAGAAGTAACAATACCGATACTTTCCTGTCCGTAACAGGATGCCCCTTCTCCCCCCACAATCAGCAAAACAGCAACCAATACCAACCATGCTGTCTTCACCGGTTTTCTGCTCCTTTACGCTTTACTGCCACGTACCTGTTATAGTTCCTTTAAAGGTACTATCAGCTCCTGTAAAAATGCCGTTAGTAACAGAGCCGCTTAAGGTTTTACCATTAACCGTAGATGCATTAGCGTTAACACTGGCCGACCAAGTTGTGTCGACACCCGCTTGAAGGTCCGGAGTTCCATTTAATGAAATCTGATTTGTGGTCGTGCCATCATTAATGGCCAAGGTCCATCCCGTCGGATAAGACGAGACAAAGGTGCTTATTGTGCCGTTCACAGTTGCTGACCAGGTTTGATTGTTATTAATCGTAATATTCGCCGTGGCACCGGTAAAACCGGCGGTTGAGGTCCCCAGCTGATTTAACGTTGTAGAATAAGCTGAAGCAGCCGAAGTCTGACCGGCCGTTTGCGCAAATGTCGGCGCATCGAGCGATGTGTCGGTAAACGGCGTTTCCAGGGGATCTGTCCCGGAGGCAAACTCCTGCCCGGTCGTCCCCCCAAGCGTCATCCCGGCATCCGGCGTATTGTCCGGACTTGAATATCCGCCCGCCACCCCCTGCCCGCTGAACGACTGGTCCAGCGACAGGCCCTGGTCGATCGACGTATACACCGGCACCGAAAGGTTTCCGGCTCCGTCGCTGGAAGCATTCTGCCCGGCGCCGATATCCTGCGTCTGGTTCGTGATCGTACTCGTCATATACCCGCTGCCGCCTTCATAAAAGGCCTGTGTGCTACCCGGCTGGATAGTAAGGTATTGTATCGTGCCACGCACCCCGCATTCAGCAGTCGGCGTTTTGATCTTGAATCGCGAATTGGTCCCTATCTTCTCGACCACTGCCTTTATCCTGCCCATACCCGACTCAAAATCGTTCTCATAATCCCCGGTCTTCGCGTTATAGTCCAGCTTCACGGCTATCAGCTCGGTATTCGCCAAAAGATATATAAGATTGCCGTTACTGAGCCGTATCTCCGCCATCCCATTCTCACCGGTCTGTATTTTATCCCCTTCGGTAAAAAGCTCGTTCATCTTCGCCTGCCGCCAGTCCTTGGCCCCTTTCTTATAAAGACGCACCTCCCCGCTTACCGTCGTAATTGCAGCGGTCATTGCCGCGGTCTTCTCAAAAAATAGTTTCTTCTTCGTGAACACCGGCTCGACATCCTTAAGGTATTTCACCAGCTCGGCATCCAGATATGACCGTGTCGCTGCCGGCTCTTTATTGAACGACACCAGCGTCGTATCGCCTTTAGCCACATTGACCTGTTTCTCAGGCAGCCCCTGGCTCGCCAGCGACATAAGCCCTTCTTTTACCAGGGCCCCGGTCTTCCCTGCTTCATAGGACATGAAAATGTCCGACCCCTTGACCTTCCCGG
Source organism: Candidatus Omnitrophota bacterium (assembly GCA_028715425.1). Lineage (GTDB taxonomy): Bacteria > Omnitrophota > Gorgyraeia > JABMRN01 > JABMRN01 > JAQURW01. Next base: position 4,529 of record JAQURW010000152.1, on the reverse strand, counting down.
TCGCATTCGGCGTCCTGATGACAAAACTCTCGGGCCGGCTGGTCTTCGCCACAACGGCCTCGACCTTGCCCCGCGTCAGATTTAATTCCGCAAACTCGCGCTTATTTTTATCGTCGACTGTATACGTATCGACCGTCAGGCAGGTATTCGGCGCTAACTTTACAACGCTTTTATCAAGAAAGGTTATTTCGAGCTTAGAATAGTTCTTGGTACGTATACGGTCATTAAGAGATACGGCATCATTTTCTTTAAGAAATACCGCGCCATCGGCGCCTCGCGTAACGTCGGCTACTCCCTCGATAGCAGTGATCGCACCGACGGGCCCTTGGGCCTCAGCTAAAGAACCGATACCGACAATAACCGCAAAGGCCATCCCAACGATCATGGCTTTTCCTGTCATGGCAATTTCTCCTTCGTATCAGAATTTGTACTGGATTCCGGTGCTGAAAATATTCCTGGTGTATTTATAAACGCCTATCGATGACAGGTCGTCCACAAAGACATATTGAAGCTGCACTTCGCAATCTTTGAAGATCTCGATCGCGAAAAGGCTTGACACGGTCAGGACATCGTCATGGCGTTCTTTGTCATATGCCGAGTTTATTTTTTTGTATTCCTGATGAAAATAGTCGGTGACGACGTTCAACTTGAATATTTTCGCAAAGGGGATCACGGTACCGGCGGTAACGCGATTGCCGAAATAGGTCCAGTTGTTGCCCTTGGCATCCTCATAATTCATGGCATACCGGCAAAAAACTATCCCGTCGCGGTTCTTAAAAAAGAACCGGTACCATCCGGCGGACCAGGCATACTCGAACGAATCGCGGTTATCGTCGTCCCGCACCGGCGGCCAGGTAAAATATTTCCTGTTATGCGTGAAGGAAGCCTGGAGCATATCGTTCTTGGTAACCATAAAATTGTTCAACGACCCGATGCCGACGAGATCAAGGTACCGCTTATCGTTGATCCGGACATTGTTATAATGCATCGGGGCGGCCAGCATGGCATTTTCGAAATAAACGGCCGGTTGGGCCGAGATATCCGTGCTCATGGTGTCGTAGAACCCCAGCTCGAATTCCTTTGCATAATAGTATGACCCGCCCATCTTAAGCCCGATGCGGTCGTTCGGCTTTACGTTATATTCCCCCTGGACCGTGTAGACATGGCGCCAGTCTCCCTTATCGCTGGTGTTCGATTCGATCGTATCGTCAAGTGGTTTCAGGACAACGTTGTCGTCATACTGGAGCGACGCTGTGGCGGATCCGCGGAACGGTTTTGTAGCCTCTTCCTGCCGGCTTATAGCGTCCATGTATTCGTTGGCATAGGTCGCCAGGTCGCCGCTCGGGTTTTCGAGGACAACCTCTTTAAAGACCTTTTTCGCCTCGCCGAGTTTTTTTAACTGGACATACGCGAAGGCCTTATAATATTTCACGGTTTGCGCCAGAGAGTTGTCGAGCCGTACTGCCTCGTCGAACGCCCGGACCGCCTTTTCCGGGTCCTTTTGCTCCTTTAAAAGGACAAGCCCCTTCAAGAATGTGGTCTGGGCGGGGGCGATGCCTTCTTGTTCGGCCCGCTCGATCCATTTTTTGGCCTCATCGACTTCGTCCATCTGGTATAAAAGGTCCACTAACTCTATGATCGCGGTATTGACCGGCGGTTTTAAGGTCGCGGCGGCCTCGAGATGCGGGCGGGCGCTTGCAAAATCCTGCATCTGTTTATAGGTAAGCCCCGTATAATAAGCGATCGCCGGAGACTCCGGGTACGTATCCCTCAATTGCATAAGAATGACCAACGCCTCTTCATAGTTTTGGTGCTGATAAAGCGCTATGGCCTTATCGAGCCTCTCTTTTTCCTGCACCTGATCCGCGCCATAACCGGAACTGCCGGCAATAAAAAAAACAAGGACCGCCGCAAAAAACGCCCGGATCCCACCTCGTTTTATGCCTGGCAAAATAACACCTCCTCTGAAAAGGGGAAAAACAACTCCTGTTTCAACGCTGATACCGTCATATTTTATTTCATATAGTATACCATATGTTCTTCATAATGGCGCGGGAAACCTTCTTTTAATTTGACTCGAAAGTCCGCAGGCAGTATAATGTTGTGAATTTTCCAACAACGAGGAGGGCCTTATGGCGGCGTTAACAATAGATAAAACGGAGTGTATATCGTGCGGCACCTGTATCGCGGAATGTCCGGTCAGGATCATTGCAATGGACCCTGCCGAAAAAATACCGGCGATCACAAAAGGGGCCGAAGAGTTGTGCATCAACTGCGGACATTGCGTTTGTGCCTGCCCGAAAAGCGCAGCGTCATTGGATACCATGGATGTCACGGACTGTAAAGACCTGCCCCAGGATTGGCAGCTATCCCCTGCCAAGGTCGAAGCGTTGCTCAAGGGCCGGCGGTCCATCCGCAACTTCAAGGACGATCCCGTCGATAAAAAGATCCTTACTCAACTTATCGATACCGCCCGATACGCTCCGTCGGGGATCAACCGGCAGCCCGTCAAATGGGCTGTGGTCCATGAAAAGGCAAAGGTCGCTGAATTGTCGAAACTCGTCTGTGAATGGATGAAAGGCCTTATAAAAAATAAGGCCCCCCTGGTTGAGGCGCTCAGGCTGGAACATATCGTACAATCGTGCGACGAGGGACATGACCGGATATGCCGCGGCGCGCCGCACGCCGTGATCGCCTATGCGCTCAAAGATGACATGCTCGCGCCTCAGGCGGCCACAATCGCGCTGTCATACCTCGATCTTATCGCCGTTTCATATGGGTTAGGGACATGCTGGGCAGGATATGTGCACATGGCCGTCAATGCCAGCCCTGATGTGGTGAAGTTTCTGGGGCTTTCCAAAAAATCGGCCTGTTTCGGCGCCATGCTCGTCGGATATCCGAAATTCGACTACTACGCGATCCCTCTGAGGAACAAACCCCATATTGTCTGGGTGCCGAAGGCCTAAAAACTCCCCCGTACCCCTTCTTTAGTAAAGAGGGGGTACGGGGGAGTTTTTCATTTCACCAAATTTACCACCAGTTTATCGTCCGGCTGTCCCATGGTGTTCGCAAGTCCGACGCCTATCTTCTCAAGCTCGGCCTTGTCTGCCATCATCTGATCGGTCAACCCGATACGCGCGTCTGTCTCATGGGACGACTGCTCGTCCTTGACTGACGTGCTCGAAGCGTTAAGAAGCGCGTTCGCCGGGATAAACGGGTCTCCCGGACAGTTCTGGACCCTCCGGACATAATTGCCGCTCTGGTCATATTCATCCGAATACCGGTAACTCGACAGGACAGGCCTGGTAGGATCCGTGTAATCGATCTTGTTATAGCTATGCACCCAGTGCCTCTGCCCGTTATCCCAATATTCGTACATAACGCCTTCCTGCCAGCTGCCGTAGTCTTTATGCTCGATCCATTCCTTACCGTTACCGTCGCGCGTGCTGTTCCCGTTAACATAATACCGGTACTTTACGCAATATTCGTCCGGCGTGGCGGACTGCCTTGACCTTATATACCAGGTGTCGGTATAATACGTCGAATTCCATGTCGTATCCAGGAGATTTCCCTGGCTGTCGTACCGGTACGAGACAACGGGATTGCTGAACACCGGCGAGGACTGGTCCGGATAATCAGCGGTATGGTACGCCGCCGCGATCCTGGGCGTTCCCGGATCGCCGGCGCAATAGACATAGTCATATGCCTTCGCGCCGTACCGGTCCACGGTTGCCAGGACTACCTTATCGATCCTGCCCTGTTCCTGGCCGGTCCCGGCATTATAAAACGCTTCGTCCAGGTAATGCTCATAGACCGTACCCTGGCCGTCGAGAGAAGGTTTGGCGATCGATGCCAGGCGGCCGCTCGCGAGATAATACGTCTTGACGCTCCCGAATGTCCAATCCAGCGCGTCCCGGTGTTCTCCCGCATCCAGGATATTTTTTTTGTCATCCCAGAACAAAACCCCGTCATAACCGTGGTCGGCCATGATGTCCAGCTTATCGGTTACGTAGGTCGGGTCGGTCTCGCCGGCAATGATCATCTTGCCGTTGGTAAGCGCGCGGGGATCAAGCTCTTCGAGAGCGGTCCGGTGAAAATCGAGCCGTTCCAGATCCGACGGATGCCACGCGACCGAACTGTCGTAATAGTGGAACTGGTACAGGTCCAGCCGTTCCGACGGGTCGGTCAGGCCGTCATCGTTATCGGGGATGATCCAGTTCTCGACCATGTCCCCTTTCGTGAGGCTTCCGACCGTTACCTGCCAGGTATCGTCGACACTATGAATCTTGCCGGCGAAGGCGCGTATGAAAGCCGTCATCTCATCGGTCGATACGACGCCGAGGTGCTTTTCACAGGACATTTCCGGCTCATTCATGATATCCCAGGCATAAATGGTATCCTTATACCGGGGATTTGCGTCCAGGAATTTCTTGATCTCGGAAAAAAACCAGCCGAAATGGTCCAGGAGCACTTGTTGTTTTCCGCTGTCGGTTATCAGATCCGGATGCTCGGTGCCGTCGTTGTCAGCC
>JAQURW010000151.1 GCA_028715425.1 Candidatus Omnitrophota bacterium | reverse complement strand
CGCTGGCTGGACCGGTATCTCGGTTTTCATGTAGATATCGACACCGTCGCCGGGCACGATTATCCGGTCGATCTGAAAAAATATAAGTTAATTATTCATTGCGGCGGCTGCATGATAAACCGCCGCCAGATGCTTTCACGCATCGGGCAGGCAACGGCAGCAGGGGTGCCGGTCACGAATTACGGGGTCGCGATTGCTTATGTAAAAGGGGTTTTAGGGCGGGTATTATCGCCGTTTGGAGAAAAAATATGGAATTACAAAATTGGATCAGCGAAAGAATTAAACCCGACGAGATAACAAAATATCTGCATAACGGGAAGGACTTCATCGAACGCGCGGATATCGGCGCGAAAATCGCGGGCGCCGTAAAGCCCGACAAACATCAGTTCAGGGATATCCTGGCAAAATCGCTTTCGATAACGACGTTGTCGCTTGAAGAGACAGCAGGCCTTCTTAAGGTCGATGATCCCGAACTGTGGGCTGAAATGCGTGCGACAGGCCTTCGGGTCAAGAAAAAGGTCTATGATAACCGTATTGTCACGTTCGCTCCTCTGTATCTCGGGAACTATTGCGTCAATGAATGCCTGTACTGCGGGTTCAGATGCGCCAACCGCGGCGCAAAGCGGAGGGTGCTTTCTCCGGAAGAAATCGCAAACGAAGTTAAGGTCCTGGCAGGCGGGATCGGGCATAAACGCCTTATAGCGGTATACGGCGAACATCCCAGGACCGATGTCGGGTATATGGTCGATTCGATCAGAAAAATGTATTCGATAAAAGTTAAGACAAAAAAAGGTTTCGGACAAATACGCCGTGTGAATGTCAATGCGGCCCCGTTATCTGTGGGCGAACTTGCGGCTTTGAAAGAGGCGGGTCTCGGCACGTATCAGGTATTCCAGGAGACCTACCACCTGCCGACGTACGGTAAACTGCATCCGCGGCATACGATCAAAGGGAATTACCGGTGGCGGCTCTACGCCATGCACCGGGCAATGGAGGCAGGGGTCGACGATGTCGGGCTGGGCGCGCTTTTCGGACTTTATGACTGGCGTTATGAAGTATTGGGGTTGGTAGCGCATACGACGGACCTTGAGGCGCAGCTTGGCATAGGCTGCCATACCATATCGTTTCCGCGGCTTGAGCCTGCCTTTAATGCGCCCTATACCGATACGACGCAGTATAAAGTCTCTGAAGAGGATTTTAAAAAGCTTATTACGGTCATACGGCTTGCAGTACCGCATACCGGTCTTATTATTACTGCGCGCGAGACTGCCGCGATGAGGCGCGAGGCCGTCGAACTTGGCATTACGCAGACCGACGCCTCTACGAAGATCGGTATCGGCGCTTATAGCGACGGCACCGACACGCAGAAAGGCGACCGGCAGCAATTTATTCTCGGCGATACGAGGAGCCTCGATGAGTTGATCCGGGAATTTGCCGGGATGGGATATATCACGTCATTTTGTACTGCCGGTTACCGGTGCGGCCGGACCGGCGAATGCATCATGAAGCTTTTAAGGACAGGTGAGGAAGGGAAGTTCTGCAAGCTTAACGCTGTCCTGACCTTCCGCGAATGGCTTGACGATTTTGCCAGTCCCGCGACCAAGACTGCCGGTGAGCCGGTCATTGCGAAAGAGATCGAAGAGGTCAAAACGAAGATGCCGCGTATTTTTCCGCAGTTCGCTGAATATTATCACAAAATCTGTAACGGAGAGAGGGATCTGTATTTTTGATGACAAAACGTGAAATTATCGAATGTTTGCGCGGTAGGGGCAAGGCATGCCTTGCCCCTACTGATGATCTCTTCGCGGCCGCCGATGCTGCCCGCAAAAAATACTGCGGGGATGAGGTGCATATCCGCGGCGTGATCGAATTCTCGAATTATTGCCGGCGCGACTGCCTGTACTGCGGACTCAGGCGCAGCAATGCGAAATTAAAACGGTATCGTATGTCCCCGGATGAAATTGTCCGCGTTGCGGCAGGGGCGGGTTCCGTCCCTACGGTCGTTCTTCAATCCGGCGAAGACGAACATTATACCATCCGGGACCTTGACCGTATCATAACGCGGATAAAAAAACAGACCGGCGCCGCGATAACGTTAAGTATCGGCGAAAGACCGGCTCTAGAATACAAGGCCCTGCGTCAGGCAGGGGCTGACCGTTATCTCCTTAAATTCGAAACATCCGACAAGGAATTATTTAAACGATTGAAACCCGATTCCTCATATGAGGAGAGGATGCGGTGCCTTGAGGATTTACGAAAGACCGGCTACCAGGTCGGTTCAGGCACCATGGTCGGCCTGCCCGGACAAAGTGACGGGATATTGGCCGGCGATATCCTTCTTATGAAAAAGCTCGATCTGGACATGATCGGTATCGGGCCGTTTATACCGCACCCGGACACGCCCTTAAAAAACATGGGTGTAGGGGTACGGCATGCCGTGCACCTACGCGACAAGGGTTTACGCGTCATCGCCCTCGCACGCATCGTGACCCGTAACGCACATATCCCGGCAACGACTGCCCTCGGCACGATCGATCCCAACGGTCGGCAGAAGGGGCTCCGGTGCGGGGCGAATGTGATCATGCCTAATCTGACCCCGCAAAAATACCGCAAGCTGTATGCGATCTATCCGGACAAGATATGTATCAACGAAAACTTTTCGGACTGCCGCGGATGTGTCGAAAGGTTGATACGGTCTCTGGGGCGGACCATCGCGACAGGCCGCGGCAACAGCCTGAAAAGCCTGTAAAACATTCCCAAAACGAGAGAGACAAAATTCTTGTAATAACCGCGTACTTGTGATAGTATCCTACTATAGCCATGAAAAGTACGGTACGCGATAACGATCAGAGTGTTCTCGACTCTGTTTATTTAGAAAAAAAGCTAACCTCCAAGGAACGCGCGGCAAAAGAAGAGCTCCTTTCACAGCCCATCTGTCCCATAGCCGTTTCCGATGTCAATTCTATCGTTTCTCTGGTCGATTCTTTCCGTCATATGTCAATCCAGGCGCGGCTTATCGGCCGGTGCGCGGAAGTCTATGAAAATATGCTTACCGATAAAGCCAGGCCCACGATACTGTTAGGGCTGGCCGGGCCCCTGATCGCGGGGGGATTACGCAAGGTGATCAGGGATATGATCGAGGCGGGCATCGTCGATGCCGTGGTTTCCACCGGCGCTATTTTATATCAGGACCTCTATCAGGCCCTCGGGCATAAGCATACCATCGGGACGCCCGATGCCGATGACGCGCGTTTACATGAATTGAGGATCAATCGTATCTACGATACGTATGTCGACGACGAAAAATTCGTCGAGACCGACGGCTGGGTGCGGAACTTCGCAGGGACCCTCAAGCCCAAGGCATATTCGAGCCGGGAGTTCCTGTCCTTAATGGGTTCGAAAATAACCGACGACGAGTCTATTTTAAAAAAAGCCGCCGAATACGGTATTCCGGTCTTTTCGCCTGCCTTGAACGATTCCAGCATCGGCATAGGGCTTACCGACCATTATCATATCAAGAGAAAAAAAAATCTGCCGAAGATAACGATCGATGCTATCCGGGATAATTATGAATTGACGCAGATAATGGTGAAATCGAAACGGACGGCAGCTATTTATATAGCCGGCGGCGTGCCGAAGAATTTTATTAATGATGCCGTTGTCATGAGCTATGTGTTCGGCCGCGACACCGGCGGCCATAGTTATGCCTTTCAGTTGACGACCGATGTCCCTCATTGGGGAGGGTTAAGCGGGAGTACGCTTGATGAGGCCAAGTCATGGGGTAAGGTCGCTGTCAAGGCGAAACGCGCGATGGCATTCGTAGAGCCGACGGTATCGTTACCGCTCGTAGCGGGCTACGTTATACAAAAGGGCCTCGGCAAGAACAGGCCGCGGCTCAAGTTTACCTGGAAAGAGGACATCCTTGAATCCCTTAGAATTGAAAACGACCCCGCTCATTGAAGAACATCAAAGGCTTGGGGCCAAGCTCGCGCCGTTCGGCGGATGGCTCATGCCCATCCAGTACGAAGGCATCATAGCGGAACATGCCTGGACACGCAGTATGTGTTCGGTCTTCGACATATGCCACATGGGCGAGTTTTTGGTTGACGGCGATCCCGTTCAGAACGGGCTGGACAAAGTCCTGACGGGCAACGTGAGCGCGATGGCCGCAGGCACCTGCCGTTACGGGTTTATGCTGAACGAAGAAGGCGGCATTATCGACGATGTTATTGCTTACCGGCTTACAAAAGACGCCTGGATGCTGGTCGTGAATGCCGCGACGACAGACGGCGATGAGGCGCATTTACGTAAACATCTCTTGCCCGCGGCACGGCTCAGGAATATTTCCGCGGAGACCGCGAAACTTGACGTGCAGGGTCCGCGTTCCGAAGAGATCCTGAAAACAATGTTCGGCAGGGAGATAGGAAAACTTGATTATTACGGGTTCGGCTTTTTCCCCGTGTGCGGCGAGAGGAATATCATATCAAGGACCGGTTACACCGGCGAGCGGGGTTATGAGATCTATGTCTCGGCCGGCAAGGTCAATGACCTTTGGGCTATGCTTTTGGAAAATAAGGATGTCAAGCCTGCGGGGCTGGGCGCGCGCGATACCCTGAGACTTGAAATGTGTTATCCCCTGTACGGGCAGGATATCGACAGCCGGACAGGCCCCGAAGAGGCCGGACTCCTTAAATTTGTCGACCTTAACAAGGATTTTATCGGCAAGGAGCAGCTTTTACAGAAACACCGGGCCGGCATACCGCGCAAACTCGTTTGTTTTGCCGCGGAATCCCGCCGCGCGCCGCGGCATAATTATACTATTCATGCCGACGGCAGGAAAATAGGCGTTGTGACGAGCGGTTCTTTCTCGCCGAGCCTTACCTGCGGCATCGGCATGGGATATGTGGACAAGGCGTTTGCCGAGGCCGGTTCCCGTTTTGTGCTTAAAGAAAATACGGTCGAGATCCCTGCGACCGTGGTTTCGAAACCCCTCTATAAAAAAGGAACAGCCCGAACATAGGAGGACAGGATAATGAACGTGCCAGCGAATCTTTTTTACACCAAGGAACACGAATGGGCAAAGATAGACGGAAAAACGGCAACCGTCGGCATTACGGACCACGCCCAGCATGCCCTCGGCGATATTACTTTCGTCGAATGCCCGCCGGCGGGTAAGGCCGTAAAACAGTTCGACCGGTATTCGACGGTCGAATCCGTCAAGGCGGCCTCTGATGTCTACGCGCCGGTATCCGGAAAGGTCATTAAGGTCAATGAAGAGCTGAAGACCAAACCGGAACTGGTCAACCAGTCGCCGTACGAACGCGGTTTCTTCGCTTGTATCGAGATGTCCGACCCCGCTGAAAAGGCCAAGCTCATGGACAGCCAGGCATACGCCGCGTATGTAAAGGAGCTTGAGAAATGAGTTACATCCCTCATACGGCAGACGAACGCGATTGCATGCTCAAGGCGATCGGTGTGTCGAGCATCGACGACCTTTTTAAGGACATCACCCCCGAACTGCGCGCCAAGTCCTTTGATATCCCGGAAGGAAAATCCGAGTTCGAAGTCATGGATCATTTTAAAAAATTGGCCGCCAAGAACGCCAATCTTATCAATTTCGTCGGCGCCGGTTTTTATGACCATTATATCCCTGCTGCGGTCGACAGCCTGGCGGGGCGGTCGGAATTTTATACCGCATATACGCCGTACCAGCCGGAATGTTCCCAGGGATGGCTCCAGGCGATATTCGAATATCAAACCGCCATGTGCGAATTGACCGGGCTTGACGTCGCGAACGCCTCGCTGTATGACGGAGGAACGGCCCTCTACGAGGCGACGATGATGGCGGTCAGGATCACGGGGAGGAACAAGGTAATCGTCGACAGCGGTGTCAATCTCCTCTACCGGAGCATGCTGTATTCGTATACGACGAACCTTTCCATACAGTTCGTCGAAACGCCGGTCGTCCACGGCCAGAGCTCGCGCAACGACATCTACCGGCTTCTGGACGATAAGACAGCGGCCATTGTGCTCCAAAACCCGAATTTTTTCGGCGCCATAGACGATCATACGGATATCGTAAACTACGCACACGGGAAGGGCGCCCTGGTCATCCAGTCGGTGTATCCCCTGGCCCTCGGTATC
>JAQURW010000150.1 GCA_028715425.1 Candidatus Omnitrophota bacterium | reverse complement strand
CTTGTCCGGCCGCGATAGCCGTAACATCGCGGATCCTTTCGAGTAACAGCCGGAACCGCTCTGATGTGGAAAGGATGTTGATGCTGATCTTGGGCTTATCGCCGGGTTTATGTTTATTAAAAACATCGAGGCCCTTGGTATATTCGTCTTTGATCGCCCTCCAAAAAGGTTCTGATCCGGCAGTCAGCCGCGCTTTGTCTTTCAGGAACCGTTGACGCGCTGTCCTCATTTTGTGCAGGCTCACATCATCGATCCCGGCGTCAACTGCCCTATGCCCTTCTCTGCCGGTAGAGGACGGTACCGCGGAATATAATAATATCGCCTCCTGAAAAATAAGCGTTTTCAGGGCTTCTTCCGACGCGGTGCCGTCGTATTTTCTACCATAGCTGTCTGAGACCTTCTCGAATACACCGGGGCTTCCGAATTCGCTGATCAGCTCTTTTTTGACCGCGGCGCTATAGCGGACCCCCATCCTTTTTTCAACCCGCTTGATAAGCCATCTCACGGTATCGGGGATATCGCGTTTCCATGCATGGATGTTTATAAGGTTTTCAGGGGCGGCGCCTGAGGCAGGTCCGTCAACGTTCTTGTCGATAAACCCCCGAAGATCTTCTTTTAATGCCGATACCTCGTCCTTTCCGAAAACAAGGGCCTGAATGGTAGTATAAATAGCCCGGTGATCGTCACGATCGGATACAGGGCCTTTCGGCCGAAAACATTCATGAAAGACATACTGGGCCAGGCGTTTCGGTGAAATATTGTTCAAGATGGGGATAAGTTCGAGCGCCAGGCCGACCTTGCCCTCCGCATTAAACCCCAGAAGATAGTCTTCGGGGCCGCGGACAACGGCGTTGAATAAATAGACGTTTGTTTCCAGCGCATTCTGTAACGCAATAAGCCTGTTGAGAACGCGTTCATATCGCGGCGCGTATTCGGCCGGGACGTCGCTCTGGTGAAGAATACCCAGCTCCAAAGCTATGCCTGCTGCTTTACGCAGAACTTCACCGACCGCTTTAGAGTCTTCATTCGGCGGAAATATCCTCGGCGGCAACGCCCCTTTTGCCAGTTCCAGGAGGGGTTTACCGTTCCCTATAGCCTCAGGATTCGTTGTGTGAACGACCTCTTCCCGTATACCGGCGCTTCTATCAGGGACCATATCAACGTCTGATGCCAACGAAGGCGCCAGGCCATCATAAGCAAGGCTTAAGGAGATCTGGTCTATCATAAAACAAAAGACCAATAAAAGATGTATTATTGCGGTTAGCGTTTTTTTCATAACAATACCTCTGACTTACGCCTTGGTCAGGAGTTCGTCTCGATAGCGGTTATATTGCTCTGCCATCTTGTCAGTCAATATCTCGATAGGATTGAGGCAAATGACCCATTGTTTCCACGCGTCGCGGCTTGCACCTTCGACTGACAGCTTTGCTGCCATCGCCCGTAACAATGCCTCGCTGAACGAGAATATCCCCCGCACGTTATCGTTTATGATGACCAGCGGTACCTTGAGGTCGTAATTTTTGAACGTCTCGGCCCAGTCGATACCGTTGCCGCGTATTACAGCGAGTATATCTTTACCTTCATTGGCGCGGGTTATTTTAACAAGCGATTCGACTTCCTTGACCGGATCATTGAGCGCAGCCAGCTGATCATTAGTCCATCGTTCCCAGCGTTTTACAAGTATGACTTCGGTGTCTGAACCCAGGTTACGTTCTATAAGAGCCTTAAGTTCTTCGACTTTTTGTTCAATGCCCTGGTTTTTGACATATAAAACGATCTTGCCGTCTTTCAGGATGCCCTTTTCTTTCATAAGCTTAAGCGTATCTTTAAAATCATACAGTATAGCGTTCTTCAGGATATCGTCGGCGTAGAGTATGAGGGACTGCGGTTTGACAGGTTTAAGATCATCACATTTTTGTCCAAGGGCCTGGAGAGCTTCTGCCATAGCCGGGTTAACATCTTCCAGATTTCTTCCTTCGCGCGCGACTGCGCCGGAGTTACTCGGTATATAGTTGTGCCCTCTTGCCCAGCCGCCTCTGAACAAATTTCCCGGTATACCAGCAACGTCATCGAGCGCAGCGGTCAAGACGTCGGCCGCTTCTATGCCCTTCGGTCGTGCCTGCATGACGAGATTCGGTTTGCCGGGGAGCCCCTTGCCGCCGGAGCTGCCGCCGCCTGACGGTTTTGGTCCGGCAGGTTCATTCAGGGCAATGGTACAGCCATCCGGCATTACCGAAGGCTCTATGTTATTCATGACGGCGTTTGGCCCCGGGCTGGACTTCCTCCATAAACTTCGGTATTCCACCCTGAGATTATTGTCTTTTTTCTTGAATATTAAACGTATCCTAAACCTGTCTTGCTCTATATAGATGCTCGGTTCGTTATCGCCATCGGCCAAGGCATCCCGGATAGCCGCCAAAATACGCTGGCGGTTGTCTGCCAGAAAACTATTTCCCGGTTCGAAAAATTCTCCGGGCGAAAAATCATAGGTGTCCGTACCCCACCGGACCGTCCTTCCTTTCATTTTTTCGATTATCTCCTTGAGAATTGCCTCAGGTACATTAACCGGTAAAAGCCCCTGCGTGCCCTCATCCCCGGCCGTTTCGAGACCTGAATCAGCCGCAGAAGTATCCGCCGCCCCGCGCGGAACAAACTCCGGCGATATGCTTGAAAACGGTATCTCAATCCTTTTCGGTTGAACGGGCGCTTCATACCACTCCAGATCATCGCCGGGACCGTATTTCCCGTCGGTCAAGGTCAGGGTAACCGTTCCTCCCTGCCCGACACGTTCTATGCGCCCGTTTATCGTCAGATACAGGTATGTGCCCCGATCTCTTGGCGATTCAAATACCTTATTGCTTACCGTTCCATTCCGCACGAGTTCTTCAAACATCAAGTCAAAGTCCACAACATTCTTTCCTCCCTGAAATACGGATAAGGCTTTCCTTGGGTAATTTTCGAACTTCAATTTAACAACCGCTTGATTCAGGGCATTTGCAAAACTATTATAGGTAAGCTCGCCGACACTGTCCAGTATGACCTTATCATTTTCGATCCTTGCGTTATAATCTTTGGGCTCTCCGGAATTTTTGGCGCGGACGCGTACAACATGTTTAGTCAATCTCTTAGTCTCGGACGGCCCTTGAATACCGCCGTCTCCAGACACAGGATAGATCGTTTCATCGGAAAAAGTAAAACGTATCGTATCCTGGTCCTCCCTTACAGCGGTAATGGTAAGGTGCCGTACAGGAGCAGGGATAGTCCCTCCCCATTGGTATATATATTTTTGCTCGACGGCCGAACCTATAGACGCAAGCGCCTCACGAACTTGTTTATCAAAATAATATCTTGAACCGTGCGCATTATATTCTCCGGCATAGTCCGATAATCTAAAGAATCCTGCCCCAGTCTGGCCGGGCTTTTCTCCTTCACCGGAAATACGCACCCCACCCCTGAAAAGGGCTTCGAGCACATTATCCTTAGTGAGGGTATCGACCGCAACTGTTGTCAGGTCGGTCGGGTCCTCTTTGTCTCCGCCGCCTTTCGGCTCATCGAAAAGATCTCCGGTGGACTGATCCGGAACAATCTGCACAATTCTGTATTCCAACTCATAATCGGTAAACGTTCGCACGCCACTGTTTAGATATTCAGGACCAAAACGAACCTCTATGCCGCCGCCGGGGATTAAAGAAAAATTCAGTTCTATCTTTTTTTCATCCGCTTTCTCGATCATACCCCCTTTTTTGCCGCTCCCATCAGAAAGCGCGTTCTTGATCCACTCCTCAATTTTGACGGTATTCAATTCTGTTCCAAGATACTCCGTCAATGAAAACTTCTTTCTGCTTGTTGCGCCGCCCACCCGCATGCCTTCGGTAGCTTTTATCAGGGCCTTTATGACATTATCCACCGTTATCACCGGGACTTTCACTTTAACTGTCAGCACTTTTCTTGACACAATAGTTATGTCTTGTTTGTCTCCTGTGGACTGCTCCGGCAGTACCGCATTTTCGAGCATTGTGCCCGCCCTGCCGAGCGAGGCGATGGCGAGGCTGCGGATGGAGTTTTGCTTGGCCAATTTTTTATCGGATTCTATATAACCCAAATTCAGGTCTGCATTAAATGCCACGCCGTTCAGAAACTCAGGCGCCTCCTGATTATCCGGCTCAACACGCATAATAACATCCGCCAGTTTCACGGCCAGAAGCCAATAGTATTCATAACTCTCAGAGCTAAGCTTCAAATCGTCGGTTTCTTGTGTTATGGTAGTGATCTTTTCTTTGACTGCCAAAAACATCCTTTTCAAAATATCGCTGACCGGTTTCTGTAAATTTTCATCACGGACCGCCGACTCAAAAACCCGAGTTGTGTCGTCTATCTTTTTTTTGGCATCTGCGTCTTGTTTTTCGACCATGACGTCGTCATACACCCTGTCTATAAGCCCCTTCGTCATAGCCTCAATGTCCGGATAAACTCTTCTAACCGCAACAATACCAGGACCTTTAGCAAAACTTACGTTTTGATCAGCGTCAGGCGCGTTTCCTTCGTCTACCCTGAAATAGGCCTTTAATGCCTCAAGTCTGATGTCCATGTCTTCATTGCTTTTATTAATTACGTTGACCAGGATAGTAATGAAATTGTCGTCGAGCGGTTTTGTAATCAAACGTAACGCCCGTAAACGGATCTCTTTTTCAGGTCCTGGTTCGACGTATCGCATACACAGAACAGGGGATGTCGCGTTCCCGGGGTCCATCCGCGCCAGCACTTCGGCTAAGGTCAATATCTCTCCTTGCGATTGCAATGTCGCATTGGCCTTTGTTGACAGGATCTTGGCGGCAGACGCGTCTTTGCCCGGACCCGGATTGATAGCATCAAGCGCCACCGCAACTTCGATGACTGCCGGGCCTTCGCACTTCGGGATAAGATCTTTCAGGGTCTCCCTTGCCTTTGCATTCCCTTTTCCAATAACAGTCAGGACATCCAGGATCGGCTGATACGGCTGCAGAGGTTCGTTCCACACGCTGAAGGGGATATTTGAAAGGTACGTACAAACACCGTCGATCGCGGCTTGGTTTCCGACACCGACGGCCTTCAGGGCCGCTAAGGCATCCTGGCGGTCCTTCGTCTCGGTCGGGATGGCATTGACAATGTCCACAAGGACTTTTACAGCCGTCTCGTTGCCGGGGTCTATCGTCCCGAGCGCGAGGCAGGCATCGATCTTTCTCTCGACTGTTACCTCGCCTTTTTGTCCGTTTAAAACAGCTTTGAGAAAATCCTTGGCTTTGACCTTTCCGGACTCTGATGATATGCCAAGACTTTGCGCCGCCACTATCCTGTATTCAAGATTTTTCGTTTTATCCTCTATAAAAACTGCTAATGTTGTCCCTGCGGCAGTATCACCTTTGATTATCTTGCCATATGATTTTATGGCGGCTATTTTGACCGCCGGATCCTTATATATGGACTTTTCGATTATTGCCAATAAAGCTTCTTTCGCATCGGAGTATCCGTTATCGTTACTTCTTACGACAAGGCTGACCGCTTGAAGAGCTTTTAAAGACACCGGAGGAGGAGTACGTTCATTTCTTATAATCGACAGCAAGCTTCCGAGAACCGTATTTTCCCCGGAACTGACAGGCTTCATAGGACTGCGGCGGCACATGTTTATAAACGAATCCAGAGCTTCTTCGCGCAGAGATGTTTCACCATTTTTTTCAGCTTGTATAATAGCGGCTGCGCGCGCTAAATTTATTTGCGTTGGACCGCCGGCTGTCTTCCGGTCTCCGGCGATACTCCCCAGCGCAATAAGCGCCTCTTTGACACACAAGGCATCGTCACCACTTTTCGCTAAACTGGTGTCGAAGCGCACCACTAAATCCGCCAAACACCTTACCGCCCTTTCATTGTTTTCCCCGACTCCTCTCAAAACCCGGATCGCGGCGCATCGTACCTCAACGGCTAACAGAGTATTCTCAACGATCGCGACAAGCTTTTCGGCGATGGCGGTTTTGGTAAGCGGCTGTGCCATCAAGATAACCCCCTCGGGCGCCTGCTTCAGGCTCTTCCCGCGATTCGCAATCGTCTGAGCCGCCGAAAGAGTTATCTGTACACTCCTCTCGTCAAGCCATGTGACAGTCGCTATCCCGCCAACCCCGAC
>JAQURW010000149.1 GCA_028715425.1 Candidatus Omnitrophota bacterium | reverse complement strand
AGAATACGGTGCTTTCGACGGCAAAAAACGCGACTGCCGTCATTAAAATAGCCGTATTTCGCTTTGAATGTTTCATCGCTTAGACTATAATATAGCGTCAATGTCCTGTCAATACTTATTAGTAGGCTATGTGGGCGCCTTATCGCTATCATGGTTGACTTTTGCATGAATTTCAGATATATCTATTATGAGAGCCTTGTCGATGTGTCAAAAATAAAGATCTCAGAGTAAAAAGGGAGGCATGTATGAACATGAGATTGCTCGCGGTTATACCGGTCTCGGTTATTTACCTGTGCCTTGCCGCAATGGCCGATGCGCCGGTGCGGACCGCTGTTATCAGTGAGGTGGACGGCACGGTCAGCATACGGCGTGCCCTTGATAAAGCATGGGTACCCGCAGAAAAAGGCATGCCGTTGGAAGAAGGGGACGCTGTGAAGACGGGAACCGATTCATATGCGGTTGTCGATATCGGCACTCCCGATAGAGGGGCAAGTGTCGAAGTGAAACCGAATTCACAACTGGGCATAGCGGAATTGTTCAAAAAAGACACAAAAACGACCGATAAAACCTTGCTTGATCTTGCCGTAGGAGAAGTGCTGGTCAAGACCGAAAAACTCAAGACAGAAGATTCACGGTTTGAGGTCAAGACCCCGACGTCGATCATCGGTGTGCGGGGAACTAAATTTTCGGTGAAAGTCGAAGCCCTGTAATGAGATCGGGTGAAATCAACATCGCTGTCAGGCATTTTTGCCGCGCTGTTTACGACCATGAAATGCTTTCGCGGTGGTTCATAGCCTCTATAGTCGCCCTCCTGGCATGTGCGCTTTTTCAAACCGGCGTATTGGAACGTTTTGAGCTGATCACCCTTGATTACCGTTTTCTTTTTAAATCAACGAAAGCCCTGTCCGGAGATATTGTCCTCATCAATATGGATGAGGACAGCATTAAGGCTATAGGACGGTGGCCGTGGCCCCGCAAGTGGCATGCCACGCTTATACGGGCGCTTCATGACTATCATGCCAAGGCTGTGGCCTTTGATGTCCTCTTCTCGGAGCAGCAGGCCGGTTTTGATGATGCGGCGCTCCAGGAGGCGCTCAAGGAATCCGGCAGCGTATTTTTCCCGCAGGTGTTCGAGCTTGATTATGCCGACATCGGACAGGCGTATCGCGGCAAGGGCGTGCGACAGGTCACCAAGCCCCTGCCTCTTTTCAGCGAGTATTTGAAAGGGATCGGCCATATTAATGCGGAACCTGATTCCGACGGGGTATTCAGGCGCATTCCCGTGGCGATCGGATTTAACGGGGAAACAAGTTGCCATTTCGGGATACTGGTAGCCGCCTCTGTCCTGGGTGCACCGCCGGGGTCGGTTTCATTAAATCCAAAAAAACATATCCTTACCTTCGATTTACCGGACGGTTCGAAGCGGACGATATGGCTTGATCGGACAAACCAGATGGTCGTTGACTGGCAGGCGCGGTGGGGCAGGGATTTTAAGAGTTATTCATATATTGATGTCATCAAGGCGTATGCCGCAGCCCATAAAGGGGAACCGGCCGCGCTGGACCTGAACGGTTTTAAGGATAAAATATGCGTCATCGGATTGACCGCTGCCGGGCTAACCGATATTAAGCCCATACCGATCCAGAAACTGTATCCTGCCGTCGGGGTGAACGCGATGATAATCAACGATTGCCTTCTGAAAAAATTTACCTGCCCCGCGTCACCGGTGGTCGACCTCGCGCTCGTATTTTTCGTATCGTTCATAAGCACTTTTATTATGGCGTCGATGAGGCCTTTAAAGGGCCGTTTTGTTGCGCTGGCCCTTACCGTGCTCTATGCGCTTATTGCCAATGTTCTCTTTGATCGATACCGGTATATCATAGTTGCCTTTTATCCCTGCGTCGGTATCGTTCTCGGCCTTGCGGCGACGCACATTGTTATGCAGATAAACGAAGCGGTGGAAAAGACCCTTCTTACCGACCAGGCAATACGGGACGGCCTGACCGGACTTTACAATATCGGCTATTTCAAAGCGGCGTTACAAATAGAATTGGACAGACGCGCCGCCGATGGATTGAACGCGCTGAAACTGGCGATTATCATGTTCGATGTCGACAACTTCAAGCGTCTCAACGATACCTTCGGCCATCTTGCCGGCGACACGGTCTTACGGGAATATGCCTCGATCATCAAGTCGAAATGCCGATCGTCTGATGTCGCCGCGCGGTACGGAGGCGAGGAAATGATCGTTATGACCTCGGGTATCGGCGCGCCCGGCGCGTTCGAGATCGCCGAAAGGATCCGTGTTGCCGTTGCCGACCGGCAGTTTAGATTCGACAACAAAACCTGTTCTACGACGATCAGCATGGGTATTGCCGAATACGGAGGCGAACGGGATGTCGCCGGCCTTGTCGGCAAGGCTGATTGTGCCCTGTATGAGGCAAAAAATAGCGGCAAGGACAAGACGGTCATTTATAAGGGGCAGGTATGCGATACAACGTCCGCCAGACCACCGAAGATGCCTTGATAACGAAAATGAATTACTTGGGGATCAGGGAAACCGATCTCGAAGAGAAATTTATCCTCGCCGGGAAAAAAGGCGGGCAGAAGGTCAATAAGTCATCGGTATGCGTCTACCTGAAACACACGCCGAGCGGTATCGAGGTCAAATGCCAGGAGGCACGGTCCCAGGCCTTAAATCGTTTCCTGGCAAGGAAGATCATGGCCGCAAAGATCGAATCGGCGGTCATGGGCAAAAAGGCCGCGGCCGTGCAGGAAATAGAGAAGATTCGCCGCCAGAAACGGAAGAGGTCGAAAAGGGCCAGGGAGAAAATGCTCAGGCTGAAGAAAATAAGGTCCGAAAAAAAAGAATCGCGAAGATTTTCCGCACAAAATGAATTATAGGGCTTCTCATGATCCTCGCTTTTAACAAACCGTACGGAGTCCTGTCGCAATTCACAAAAGGCGGGACTGAACACCGCACGTTCGCCGAATTCGGGTTCCCGGAAAATGTTTATCCTATCGGCCGGCTCGACAGGGACAGTGAAGGGCTCATCCTTTTGAGCGATGAAAAGGAATTGAACGATCGCTTGCTTAATCCCAACCATAACCATGAGCGCACCTATCACGTACAAGTCGAGGGCATTGCGACTCGTGAAGCGCTGACCAGACTTGAGTCCGGTGTTATGATACAAGGCCGAAAAACCAAACAGTGTAAGGCCCGTCTTATCGCTGATCCAGGTTACCCGGAACGCAATCCGCCGATCCGTTTTCGTAGATCGGTCCCGACCGGCTGGATTGAACTTATACTCATCGAGGGCAGAAACAGGCAGGTGCGCCGTATGACCGCGTCAGTAGGATTACCGACGTTAAGGCTGGTCCGTGTTGCCATAGGAGCCTACCTATTGGGTGATTTGAAACCCGGTATGTGGCAAAAAATACACATTAACGCATTGTGACAATATCGTTAACAGCTGACTTTTTAAAAAATTAATTTTTTTTGTTGCGTAAAAGAAAAAAATAGAGGATAATTAATAAAAGGGAGGGCAGTAAAATGACACCCGTAGAAAGAGTTTTTGTTATAATCGCGCTATATGTTATAGCTTTTGGGCTATTATTACATGCATTCAACGGGCGATATGCATATTGTCCGGGTCAAAATAATATTCATAATATCGACTATAGTCCGAAAACCATGGATACATGGACAGGAAAATTCCAAAATACGCCTTAACACAAACGGACCGTATGGATACCATAACGCATAATGCACAATTATTTCCGGGCCTCATATCCGAGATGGATATTCTCCTGTTTAAGACAGGAACCCACCACCGCCTTTATAAAAAACTAGGTTCACATATAGTTAACATGGGAACTGTTACCGGGACTTTTTTTGCGGTCTGGGCGCCCAATGCGGCCTATGTTTCCGTCATCGGGGATTTTAACGGATGGAACCAGAATGAAAATCCTTTGGAAATGCGCAGCGACGGTTCCGGGATATGGGAAAAATTTATTCCGCATATCGGTAAGGGCAGGTTATATAAATATGTCATCATCTCGCGTTACGGCAATTATCGGGTCGAGAAGAGGGACCCGTTCTCCTTTTCCTGCGAAGTCCCGCCGAGCAGGGCCTCGGTAGTGTGGGACTTAAGTTACGAATGGCATGATTCGCACTGGATGTATAACCGGGCGAAGAGGAACAGCTATGAAGCGCCTTTTTCCGTCTACGAACTGCATGCCGGCTCGTGGAAGAGACCTTCCGGGCACGACCGTCTGCCGACCTACGGCGAGATAGCGGACCAGCTTATCCCGTACATCAAAGAGACCGGTTTTACGCATGTCGAATTTATGCCGCTAACGGCCTATCCGTTCTATGATTCGTGGGGCTATCAGACCGACGGATATTTTGCGCCGACCGCATGGTACGGCTCGCCGCAGGACCTGATGTGCCTTATCGACCGGCTGCATCAGAACAATATCGGCGTTATTCTCGATTGGGTGCCGTCTCATTTTCCCCGCGACCAGCACGGCCTGTCGTTTTTCGACGGGACCCAGCTTTACGAGCATGCCGATCCCCGTAAGGGGTTTCATCCTGAATGGAAGAGCAGTATCTTCAATTACGGCCGTCCTGAAGTCCGGGAATTCCTTATTTCAAGCGCTCTTTTCTGGCTTGATAAATATCACATTGACGGCCTCCGGGTAGACGGAGGGTCATCGATGCTGTACCTCGATTATTGCCGGAAACGGGGAGAGTGGGTCCCGAACAAATACGGAGGCAGGGAGAATCTCGAGGCCGTCGAATTTTTGCAGGAGCTGAACGAAAGCGCGAACGAGAAATATCCCGATACCCAGATCACCATCGAAGAAGCGACCTCATGGCCGAAGGTCTCGAGGCCGATTGCCGGCGGCGGGCTCGGGTTCGGCATGAAATGGAATATGGGATGGATGCACGATACGCTGCAGTATTTTTCCAAAGACCCGTGGAGCCGTAAACATATCCATAACAAACTGACCTTCAGCATGCTGTATGCCTTTAACGAAAATTTTATTCTGGCCCTGTCGCATGACGAGGTCGTCCATACGAAGAAATCCTTATTGTCGAAGATGCCCGGCGACGAGTGGCAGAAGTTTGCGAACCTTCGTCTCCTTTTCGGTTATATGTACGGCCATCCCGGGAAAAAACTTATTTTTATGGGCGGCGAGTTCGGACAGTGGGCCGAATGGAACCACCGGAAAAGCCTTGACTGGCACCTCCTCGATTTCCCGCGGCACCGGGGGCTCAAGAAATGGGTCAGCGATCTGAATAGGGTCTATCGCCGGTATCCGGCGTTGCACGCTATCGATTTTAAACCCGATGGGTTCGAATGGATCGATTGTAACGATTGGCAGCAGAGCGTCGTGAGCTTTGTGCGGAAGGGGCGCTCCGAAAAAGACACGGTGCTGGTCGTATGCAATTTTACGCCGGCCGCGCACCGTAACTACCGGATCGGTGTACCTGCCAACGGGTATTGGCGTGAACTTCTGAACAGTAATGCCGCTGAATACGGAGGAGAAGGGCTCGGCAACCTCGGGGGCATGGATGCCGATCCGATCCCTTATCACGGAAGACCTTATTCGGTCTCACTTACCTTGCCGCCGCTTTCGGCGCTTTTCTTTAAACGCGGTAAAAGGCCTTCGGCCCCGGCCTAAGATAAACGCTGCCCAGACCTGAATGTCCGTAAAGGTCACGCCAGGGGTAGTTCCTCTACGACGGTAAAATTTTTTTCGAAATTGGTGTCGCGGGTAAGTTCGGGTGATTTGAATTGACTGTCGTGTGCGCCTTCCTGTAGCCGTTTTCTCCTGAAGCGCTCGAATTCTCCTTTGGCGACCACCTTGAGCGTCGGGGGGCCGAGCATTTGTGATTCCCTGACAAACTGATATTCACGGTTCTCGCGGTACAGGTTATCTTCGACCGCCCGCAGGAAAAGTTTCTTTTTCTCCGGGGACGGGCTGTCGGAAAACTCTACGAGGAACGCGTAGTGCGGCGTCTCCTCCGTAGCCGCTACGGCGGTAAAAAATTCTATCGTGAGATTATATCGTTCCAGGGCTTTGTTGAACGCGGCATCTACCTGTGACTCGTACAGTTTCTCGCCGGCCAGCGATGTCGCATCCAGGCCTTTCTGCACGAACT
>JAQURW010000148.1:3090-6249 GCA_028715425.1 Candidatus Omnitrophota bacterium | reverse complement strand
AATTTATTGGAATCGCTGGAATCGGGGGATTTTCCTATTTCGGCGCATTTGATCAGGGCTTTAAATGTGGATGATGTCGACAATTATTCCGACGCAAAGATACGTATCGAGCTGCATCTGAAAGACTACAACATCGATCTTGCCGGTGTCAAGGCCCCGTTTTTTGCGCCGGACTTTATGAAAATAACGCTGTTGATCTTCTTACTGGCAATAGCCGGCATGATCGTCCGTTATACCGTCATCCCCTATTTCGAAGTACGAAACCGCGTTAAGAACGCGCCCCCCGGATACTGGATCTGCAAAAAATGCGGCACGCCAAATCCCAATCTATCAAAAGAATGCGCCGGGTGCACGCTCGGGAGCAAACGTTTTTTCTAGTGGAGGTATGGGGACGGTTCTCCAGCCGAACTTAGACCGGTTCCGCCACCATACCTAGACCTGTCCCCTGGAGTTATATCGCCACATTAAATAGTCTTACTGGGAGGGCGCCCGGTTCCTCCATTGAAAAACCCTCTGCAGAAGGTTCCAGCCAGCCGGAGCTTTCTGGCGTCAGTAAGATCCCCGCAGACTGTTCCTAAGCCGCTTCTTCTATGAAACGCTCGATCAGATCGTTCATCGCCTTGCGTTCGTCATAATCTTCGACCTTTACGGCGGGCAGAATAAAGGTCACGGCTTTAACGAACAGGTCGATGTCTGTCATAGCCAATTGCTCTGCCGACAATTTGTTCCCGGGAACAAAAGCGAACGCTTCTTTCAGGAGATCGATATTGCCCGTGTCGAGCGCCCTAAGCACCAGCAGGATATATTCTATCCCGGCGACTTCAAATACCCCGCCCTCGCAAGGCTTGAAGGAAACCGCCCTTACGCCCAGTTCTCTTTGGACCTTCCCGACCAGCGCGACCGAGGGGCATGTAATATCGAATTCCACGACACGATCCTTGTATAACTCTGCCTGGCGCGCCATGAGCGATCTAAGTTCGTCGATATACTTGTCCGGCTCTTCCGTGGATAGCGCTACTATCTTCTCGCTGTAAGCCCCGCCCCTGGTCTCCTTTTCCAGCGCATGCAGCAGCTTTCGCTGTTCTACGGGAAGAATGGACTCCGCGATGATATGGCATAGTATCTTGTTTTTTGGTATCGCCGGCATATATTCCGGCCGAAGATTTTCGTCATGGATCCTTTGGGCCTCATCCCGCGCAGACCTGAAGGAATCGTCCTGTGATACGTTCGATATTTCGATCGCAGGCAGGAACTCCCGAGCCTTATCGAGAGACGCGCATACGTTAGTGCCCGGCTCTAACGTGGTTGCCGCAGCCGTTGCTGCCGCGAGCTTAAAGGCGCTCACGAGGTCCGGGTCTTTGTCGAGGGCATAGACGAATCCGGCCAGGAACGAATCGCCTGCGCCTATCGTTGAGACCGGATTTATGCGGGGAGCCGAGGAAAAAAACGCCGCATCCCCGGTCAGCATCAGTGCCCCGCGGGATCCCATAGTTACCAGCACTATTCGAACGCCGCTTCGTATGAGACGGTTACCGAGCTCCATCACCGCCCGGATGTCGTTCAATTGCCCGGCATCACGGTCATATACTTTTGCAAGTTCATCGGTATTCATGGCAACAAGATACGGCGGTGCCCGCCGTATGGCCATCTTAAGCAACGGTATATCTTTCGTATTATAAAATGTCTCGACATGCATCTTCCTGGCCCTGTCGAGCAGCTTGAGGTGAAAATCCCGCGCCACCCCCGGGATGATCCAGCCTGCCACTACCAGCCGGTCCCCTTCTTCCAGAGCGGCGAATATATTCTCTTCTAACATTGCCGTATCGGCGCCCGTGACTTCGGGGCCGGGCATCCTGCCCCCGATCTCAGGTTCTCCGCCGGCCGCAGAACAATATATGGCCTCCAGCCCCTTCACCCTCAAGAGATATCGAGCGGATAACCCGCTACCAAGCAAGAGCTTTTCGAATGCCGCGCCGATTTTACCGTCCGTGCCGAGAAATCCATAGATGGGGATCTGCATACCCAGGCGGCGTAAGCTTCTGGCAAAGGTATACGCTTCTCCGCCGCCGTTCAGAACAGCCGTTCCTTTGGCAAGGTCGGGGAAAAAATCCACGGTCCCTTTTATCCCTACTGCAATCACCTTATGCCGCTTACCGGCGGGAGCGGGCTCGCTCAATGAGCCGGGCTCCGCCTGGGCAGTGAACATTTCAAAGAGCGCAGGAAGTATCTTGATGCGTTCCTCCTGAGATAGCGACGTGCGCAATATAATGTTAAATAGCCGCGGAGCATAAGCCCCCAAAGAGCCGGAGACCTCCGCTAGGACTCCGGGCAACTCGGTTCGCATATTTTCCGACCGCAGGGCGTCGATCAGTTTGGCCCTGGCGGCCGATATCGCCTCAGGCGACGCCTCCGCCGCAATGAACCACACCCCTTCCGACCCCTGATCGGATAGATGCGCCAGGTCCGCTTTGTTTTTTATACCGAATTCCCGCAATTTTTTGAGGTCCCCGGCGCCAAGAGCCGTGTGGTCTTTTAGCAGCAACACCCGTATCTGTTTATCATATTTTTTGAAGTCAAATACGATGACTGCATATTCTTGCCCGCCCGGCAGCGTGCCTGTCGTAATATCGTTATCTTTGATCCGGACTTCGCCCGCTGACAATATTTCGTTATTCAGCCGCACCAAATTTCCCGGCCTCAACTCTCCGGACATGAACAGCTCTCTCGTCTTGACCGCAGCGCATAACACGCTAAATTCATCCTGAAAAACGCCTAAGCCATGCCTGGCAAAGAACGGTTTAAGTCTGGATTGTGCTGCGATATGAAATCTTGGAGTTAGAGACCGTTCGGGGTTGGATAATTCCGCCAAAGAAGGCTCGTTGACTATAAATAGACAGAGCATTAACAACGATATGATTTTTCGTAACATTTTAAATTTATTCATCATTACACAATATTGAGATTATGCTACAAGTCTGTAAGTACTTTTATAACCAAATTTTACCCTATTCATGATATTACCTGTTAAAATCATTTTCCATGTCACAGAATTGTAAAATTTCTGTCTTTCTATGAAGATATTCCCCGTCCCACTCTGCCAAGTCGAATTTAACCGCTAGACTGTTGTCGGGAAAAATAATTCAGGCAGGCGAAACGAAA
>JAQURW010000148.1:0-2990 GCA_028715425.1 Candidatus Omnitrophota bacterium | reverse complement strand
ATTTTCCATGTCACAGAATTGTAAAATTTCTGTCTTTCTATGAAGATATTCCCCGTCCCACTCTGCCAAGTCGAATTTAACCGCTAGACTGTTGTCGGGAAAAATAATTCAGGCAGGCGAAACGAAAAGGACAGGGGTAAGATCAGCAAACAATCCCATGTACATGGTTTGGCATGACAATAAATGCAGTGACAGGTCTGGGCTGGATGGCGGAACCGTCCCCAAACCCTATAAACTCTCATTTTTCTGCTTAAGCGCCGAGCGTAGGATGAGATACCACAACAATATCACGAACCAGCGTATAAGTATAAAAACTACAGCAACGGAAACGATATGAGCTTTTGGGTAACTTAGATGCGCTACCAATAGCACAAGCGCAAAGTTGCCTAAAGAAGCGGTAAGCGCCGATGTCCAGCGGTCTTTACGGTCAGGCAAGCCGCAATAATATCCCATAAAAAGCGCAATTGTAACAGTTAGACACAAAGCTATTACTGATTGGATGTTGAAATGAACTATGCCCTTTGGCACAAACATCAAAGCCGTAACGGTAACCACTATTAGCGCGAATTTAAAAAAAACACCTGTTATTTTTTTCAGTATATCAGACAATTTTGGGATGTATTCATGAAACAGTATTCCAAGGGCCAGTGGAAAGACGGTTAAAGGGGCTACCGTCCAGAATATTTCATTCGGCGACGCCTTGAGTTCTAGAGGGAAAATCCTTGATAATACGGTAAGCCATGCTGGCGCTGTAACTGGCATAACCAAACATAACCAAGCCATAATCACAGCGGCAAGCGTTACGCGCGCCCTTTTGTTTTCAGCCTCAAGAAGAGCGAAAGAATCACCCGGGGCGATAGCGGCTATAAGAGCGATCCCTGTTACAACAATATCCGCCCTAAAGAACTTGAATGTGATTATTGTCACAACAGGAACTACCAGAAGGCATACTATAGACATCCTGATTAACCGTGAAGGTGATTTAAGTTCGTCTACTAATTCCTTAAATGTTATATTGGACGCTATCGTGAATACTACGGCTGGAAATGCCGCTCGTGAAAGGATTTCGATAATTTTTGTGATGATTTCTGCCATTAATTAAGTATAGCATGAAAAAAACAAAGAACCAATACTGCTTATACTTAACGGGAAAACCCGTGGGGGAGCTCCAATCTGACCCCAGGGTTTTTGCTACAACGTCATTATCGCATTACCGGGCGGACATGGCCCTTCGGACCTAGGTCGCCCCTACGTCAATAAAAAAGACGCCAGATGCCTGACGTCTCATACATACGATTATTTTAACGCCTTATCGCTCCCCGGGCAAGGGAAATGATGATGCTATCGCGTGCAGATACTCCCACCGCTCGTACGCGGCCAGGATCTCTTTTTCGAGCTCCTCTGAACGGGCCTTGGCGCGCTCGATCTCCCGGGGATTCTTCTGACAGAAGGCGAGGTCGGACATAAGCGCATAGAGCTCCTTCTGCTCTTTTTCCATCTTTTCGATGCGGCCGGGCAGCTCTTCGATCTCGCGCTTTTCCTTGAACGACATCTTCCTCGGCGCGTCTGGTTTATCAGGCGCGGCCGGCTTTTCGGGCGCGGGCTTTGGGGCTTTTTTCTCCGGTTCGGGAACCTTACGCTGGATGAGCCAGTCGTCGTATCCGCCGGGGTATTCGTTGACCGCGCCGTTCCCTTCCAGCACCATGGTCGAGGTCACGACATTATTAAGGAACGACCTGTCGTGGCTCACCAGAAGGAGCGTGCCGGTATAGTCGAGGAGTAATTCCTCAAGGAGTTCCAGCGTCTCGATATCCAGATCGTTCGTGGGCTCGTCCATGACAAGGAGGTTGAACGGTTTGGTAAAGAGCCTGGCAAGAAGGAGACGATTACGCTCGCCGCCGGACAGGACACTGACAGGCGAGCGCGCGCGGTCAGGAGTAAACAGGAACTCCTGGAGGTATCCGATGACATGCTTCGGTTTTCCGTTGATAAATACGGTATCGCCTGATCCGGTCACATTCTCCATGACGGTCTTTGTCATGTCGAGCTCTTCTCTGAGCTGGTCGTAATACGCGATCTCCAGGTTCGTGCCGTGCTTCACCTTGCCGGTCTTGGGCTTCAGCTTCTGGAGAAGGAGATTGATAAGCGTGGTCTTACCCGAGCCGTTCGGCCCGATGATACCGATCTTATCTCCGCGCATGATCTGGGTCGAGAGGTCATTGACGATACACGTCTCACCGTAACCGAATGTCAGGTTAAAGGTCTTTATCACAAGCCTGCCCGAGATGTCGGCTTCCTGGGACTTGAACCTGACCTGGCCGATCTCTCCTCGCTGGGCGAGCTTCTCGGCGCGCATCTTCATAAGGGCATTGACCCTCCCCTCTTCACGGCAGCGCCGGGCTTTAACACCGCGGCGGATCCACTGTTCCTCCTGCTCGAGCTTCTTCTCGAAATCGTCGAGTTTGGCTGCCTCGACATCCAGGCACTTTTGTTTACGCTCCAGGAACGTCTTATATCCGCACGCCCAGTTAAATATCCTGCCGCGGTCGAGCTCGATGATCCTTGTCGCCAGATGGGTCATGAATGTTCTGTCATGCGTAACGAAGAATACCGTTCCGGGATAGCCGCGTATGAATTCCTCAAGCCATCCTATCGAGTCGATATCCAGATGGTTCGTCGGCTCATCGAGGAGCAGGACCTCAGGCTTAAGGACAAGCGCCTTCGCCATAAGGACGCGGCGCTTCTGCCCGCCGGACAAGACCTCGAAATCGGCTTCGGTATCGACCTTAAGCTTTGACATGACGCTTTCTATGAGATTCGTGAGGTCCCAGCCGTCGGTACGGTCGAGATCTGCCTGCAGCTTCCCGAGCCGGTCCAGGAGCGCCGGGGTATGCTCGGTATGAAGACGCTGGGTAAGGGTGTGGTAATCCGAAAGAAGCTTCGCGCGTTCGCCGAGGCCCGAGAGAACGATGTCATAGACCTTTCCCTTC
>JAQURW010000147.1 GCA_028715425.1 Candidatus Omnitrophota bacterium | reverse complement strand
AGAAGGACGTTGATCCAGGTCCTTCTCCGCATGGGGGCGCGTATACGGGTCATAAACGAAAAAGGCACCGTGGAGCCTATGGCAGACCTTAAGGTTCAGGGCACGGACCTGTCGGCTGCCATGATAGGGGCCGAAGAGATCCCCGAGATTATCGATGAGATCCCGATCCTGTGCGTGGCTTGTTCGTTCGCCCGCGGTACGAGCCGGATACACGGTGTCGGAGAGCTGCGCGTTAAAGAAACGGACCGGATAGCCTCAATGGTGGACAACCTTTCGCGTATGGGTGTCAATATCAAGGCAGAAGGCGAAACTATTATAATCGAGGGGCGCACCCGGCGGTTCGGCCATGCCGACCTTGTCAGTATGGGTGACCACCGCACCGCCATGGCTATGTCGGTCGCGGGTTCGGTCGCTGACGGTCCCTCTACCGTGCGCGATATAGACTGCGTCAAGACATCGTTCCCGGAGTTTTATGACCTTCTGAAACATTGCGGACGTTAATTTGTTGACAAGGTGTCATTATTTTGATATTATCTTATTACTTTTGAAAGACGAGGATTTCAGGGAATGAATTTTAAAAAAGTTTACACGTCCATCAACGGTTTTTTTAATAACCTGCTGAGCATATATTCCAACGATATCGGTATCGATTTGGGTACCTCCTCGACGCTTGTCTATGCTAAAAATCAGGGCATAGTTCTCTGTGAACCTTCGGTTGTCGCTATTCAGGCCGGTACCTCGCATGTCCTGGCAGTGGGCGAGGAGGCAAAACGGATGCTGGGTCGGACACCGGGAAATATCGTCGCTATACGTCCGATGAAGAGCGGGGTCATCGCTGATTTTGAGATTACCGAAGCGATGTTGCGCTATTTTATCAAGAAGGTGCAGAGTTCGCGCAATGTATTATGGCCGGTACGGCCGCGTATGGTTATTGCCATCCCTTCGGGGATAACCGAGGTCGAAAAACGGGCGGTCAAGGATTCGGCGCTCCACGCCGGCGCGCGCGAGGTTTATATGATCGAGGAGCCGGTAGCCGCTGCCATAGGGGTCGGGCTGCCGATCCAGGAACCGTCCGGTAATATGATCATCGATATCGGCGGCGGGACCACGGAACTGGCGGTTATTTCACTTGCCGGTATAGTTTTTTCTAAATCCCTGCGTATCGCAGGCGACGATATGGATGAGGCGATCATCAATTACCTTAAAAAAACGTATAACCTCATGGTCGGTGAACGTACCGCCGAAGAGATCAAGATCAAGATCGGTTCCGCGTATGTGCTTGATGAGGAGATGACCATGGAGGTTCGGGGTCGTGATCTTGTTGCCGGACTTCCCAAGATGATTACCATATCAAGCGAGGAAGTGCGCGAGGCCCTTGCCGAACCCATAGCGCAGATAGTCGAGGCTGTAAGGATTACCCTCGAACGGACCCCGCCTGAACTTTCCGCCGATCTTATTGAGAAGGGGCTTATTCTCGCCGGCGGCGGCGCGCTTCTCCGGGGACTCGATAAACTCATTTCCGAAGAGACCGGCCTTCCGGTCCATGTTGCTGAAGATCCCCTGACCGCGGTCGCCATCGGCACCGGTAAAGCCCTCAGTGAAATCAAATACTTAAGACGAGTTTTCGTAAAACCGAAAATTGAGAAATAGGCCCGGTATCCGGGATAATTCCACAGGGCATTGTGTTTGTCATAAAAAAACGGGCGCTTCTTATAGCGCTTCTGGTTATAATAGTTCTGGTTTTAAATCCTTCCATTCTTAGTACCGCCAAACGCGTCACGATCGAGATCATAGCGTTTCCCGTCAAGGTAATTGAGAATATCAAGGGCGCGTGTATTACACGCGGCAGGTATCTTAAGGATAATAAATCCCTGCGTAAGGAAAACAACCGGTTAAAGCTCGAGCTCAACAGGGTCTTAGTCGTCAGGCAGGAAAATGACCGTCTGCGCGAACTGCTTGCCTTTAAAAAACGGACGCCGCTTAAGACGATACCTGCCGAGGTCATCGGCCGTGTGCCCTCGACGTGGAACAACATACTTTTGATCAACAAGGGCGAGGCGCACCGGGTCAGGCGTCATATGGCGGTTTGTACGGCCGAGGGGCTGATCGGGACCGTTATTGAGACCGGTCCCCTGACCAGTAAGGTGATGCTTCTTACCGATCCGAATTCGCGGCTCGGCGTGATGCTGGTTTCTTCGCGCCAGACCGGGGTCCTGGAGGGGGGCGACGACGGCGTCCTGAAAGTTATTTACCTTGGCATGGACAGCGAGATCAAATTTAACGAACGTGTTGTTACCGCCGGTGTCGGCGGCCCGGTGCCGGCCGGCATTCCGGTCGGGACGGTGCAAAAAATAGGACGTTCGCTGGTCGGTCTCTATAAATATGCGGTCATTAAGCCGTGTCAGGATACGAATAGCGTCGAAGAGGTCCTGTGTATCGAATAACGCGTCCGATACTCTATACCGCGATCGCGGTTATTACGTTAATTCAGATAGCCATTATCTCGCATGTCGGGATCGGGTCCTCACGTCCGGATATTGCCGTCATAGCCGTGATTTTTTTCGGCCTGTTTTTCGGCAGTGCCGCAGGGGCGGAAACCGGTATCGGATTTGGGCTCCTCCGCGATATACTCGGGGCTCCGGGGGCTTTTGGGCTGAATATCGCCATCCTGGGAATCATCGGATTTTTTGCCGGGATACTGGCGGATAAGGTATACCGGGAACATCCTTTTACCCAGGCCTTAGGCGCTTTTTTTGTGGTATGGTGCCTCACGCATGCCAATGCCGGAAGCGCGCTCTATTCGGCGTTCGTGGCGCCGCTCGAGTTCCTGATCTTGATGTTTCTGTTTGAAACACGCGAGGTCTCCTGGATCGAATTTGAAGAAGATAACGGGTGAATGAGTGAATCGCACCGAGTTTTTTTTTAAGATCATAGCGGCAGGTTTTTGTTTTTTAGTTGCCGGGCTTTTTTATCTGCAAGTCATACGGGGCCCCTATTACCGCGCGCGTTCTGAAGACAACCGGATCGTCGTTATCCCGATTGCCGCGCCGCGCGGAGAGATCCTGGACCGTAAGGGCCGCATCATCGTCGATAACCGGATCGCCTTTGACGTTTGTGTCATTTATAAGGATGCCGGCGATTTCAGGCGGCTTGTGTCGTTCCTTTCGGCAACGCTGAAAAAGGATGCCAGGAAATTATCGGCGCGCCTGGAAAAGGCGCGCGGCCAGCCGTACACCCCGACCGTTCTTGTCGAAGACATATCCCGCGATGAAGCTATCTTACTCGAACAGCGCCGTATCGATTATCCCGCGCTTCGCATATCAACGAGGCCGCTCAGGAGTTATCCGTATAAGGAAGAAACGGCGACCGTTACGGGCTATCTCGGTAAGATCAACGACCGGGAACTCTCGCGCTTTAAGTCTTACGGATTTACGGCGCGTGACCGTGTCGGCAGGGGCGGTCTTGAAAAACAATATGACGATTATTTGCGCGGCGTTGAAGGCGGCATGCAGGTCGAAACCGACAGCCGGGGCAGGCAAAAACGCATACTCTACGTCCAACCGACCGAGCCGGGTAAGTCGCTTCGTATTACCGTCGATCTGGACCTTCAGCGGTTTTGCTATGAGGCCATGGAGGGAAAAGACGGTGTCGTCATCGTTATGAACCCTGCTACCGGCGCTATCTATGCCTTTGTTTCGAAGCCGGGTTTCGACCCCAATCTGTTCGTTAAAAGCGGCACGCAGGGAGCGGTGAAAGGCCTTTTACGCAATGACTCGCGAAAATACCAGCTGGTCGACAGGGCTATTTCAGGGGTCTATCCGCCCGGCTCTGTTTTTAAGGCCGTTGTTGCGATGGCCGGGCTCGAGACCGACAGGATCGATACGTCACTGGCATTTACCTGTAACGGCGTTTTTCATTTTGGGTCGGCGGTCTTTCACTGCTGGAAAGAGGGAGGACACGGTGTCCAGACCCTTCTTCAGGCCTTACAGCATTCGTGCGATATTTATTTTTATAATGCGGGGTTGAGGATCGGTGCGACTGCCATTGCCCAATATGCCGACAGATTCGGGTTCGGCAGGCTGACGGGTATCGATCTCCCGTCGGAGGGGTACGGGCTTGTGCCGTCACCTCAGTGGAAACGCACCGCCAAAAAGGAGGCATGGTTTGAAGGTGAGACCGTCAATTATGCCATAGGTCAGGGGTACCTTCTGGTGACCCCTATTCAGGTCATACGGATGATGAACGCATTTGCCAACGGCGGCTACCTGGTGAAACCTTATTTTGTCGAGGAGATCGGCGATGTGACGTTTGCCACGCATAGCCTTAAAAAGATCGACGTGTCTCTCAAAAATCTTGCCACCGTGACGAAGGGGTTGGTCAAGGTCGTCAATGAGGAAGGCGGGACCGGTGCACGGGCAAGGCTTGACGGTATTACCGTTGCCGGCAAGACCGGCACGGCACAGACGTCGAGGGATAAAACGCACGGCTGGTTCAGCGGTTTTGCGCCGGCGGAAAATCCCACCATTAGTGTGCTTGTTTTTATCGAATACGGGGGAACCGGCGGCGAGGCAAGCGTGCTGGCCGGTAAGATCCTCAGAAAAAGTGCGGAGGTCGGTTTGCTATGATGCACAGGCATCTGCGGAATTTCGACGGTATGATCCTCGGGTGCGCCGCGGTCATATTCGTGATCGGCCTTGTCTTCCTGCAAAGTTCGACGACATCCTTTTACGGAACGGCATCGTCCGAGTCGTTCGTGATGCGGCAGCTTATATCGCTGGCGCTGGGGCTGATACTGGGGCTGGTCGTGTTCAGTATTGACTACCGTAAATTGGTCGACGCAGCGTATCTCCTCTACGGGTTAAGCCTTTTTATCCTGATGGTGACCTTTTTTATCGGTGAACGGCGGCTCGGCGCAACGCGCTGGGTACAGATCGGCATGTTCAGCTTCCAGCCGTCGGAATTTGTCAAGATAACGTTTATTCTGGCATTGGCTGCTTTTTTGGGAAGGCGCAAAGAATATATCCAGAGTACCGCCACGATCGCGGGCGCTCTTCTTTTAATTGGGCCGGCGTTCGCTTTGATCGTGATCCAGCCGGATCTCGGTACGGCACTGATCCTGGTCCCGGCCATGCTTGCCATGGTCTATGTAGCCGGCGTGAACGGCCGAATGGTCGCGGCGCTTATGGCGGGGGGGATATGCGTATCGCCTTTTTTCTGGCATCTCCTGAAGGCTTACCAGAAAAAAAGGCTACTGGTATTTCTTAACCCGGACTTAGACCCGCTCGGCGCAGGTTATACCATCATACAATCGAAAATTGCCGTAGGGTCAGGCCAACTGTTCGGCAAGGGGTGGCTTGCCGGCACGCAAAGCCAACTCAACTTCCTTCCTGAGCGGCATACCGATTTTATCTTTTCCGTCGTCGGAGAAGAATGGGGATTTGTAGGCGCGTGTGTCCTTCTTGCGCTTTATTTCGTTATCCTCTATCGGGGGATACGGATCGCGGAAATGAACTACGATCTTTACGGTAAGGTTATCGCGGTAGGCCTTGTCTCGCTCCTCGGTTTTCAGGTCATCGTCAATATCGGCATGACCATCGGACTTTTGCCTGTTGTCGGCGTGACACTGCCCTTCATCAGTTACGGCGGATCGAGCCTGGTTGTTTCAATCTTGAACGTCTGTCTTCTTTTGAACGTCGGCATGAGAAGGAGCGTGTTTTGAAATGGATATAGAACCGCTTCTTCGTTCCGTTCAAAAACCCGCGCGGTATATCGGCGGCGAATTCAACAGTATTAAAAAACCGTGGGATACCGGCGTTATCAAAATATGCCTCTCGTATCCGGATGTTTATGAGATCGGCATGAGCTTTCTCGGGCTTCAGATCCTGTACCGCCTCTTGAATAGCGATGACGGCGCTCTCTGTGAGCGATGTTTTACGCCGTGGCCCGATATGGAACATGCACTCCGTTCTTCGGATACACCCCTTTTTAGCCTTGAATCCAGAATGCCGCTCGTATCGTTTGATGTCGTGGGCTTTTCTTTGGGATATGAATTGACCTACACTAATGTTCTTACCATGCTGGAACTCGGCCGTATACCGCTTTACTCCCATGAACGCCGTGAGACGGATCCCATCGTCATTGCGGGCGGGCCCTCTGCGGTCAGTCCTCGTTCCCTGGCGCGTTTTATAGATGTTTTTTTTATCGGCGACGCGGAAGAATCCCTTCCCGAATTTGTCCGGGAGGTCCGCCGGTTGAAAGCGGCTCATGCCGGCCGG
>JAQURW010000146.1 GCA_028715425.1 Candidatus Omnitrophota bacterium | reverse complement strand
CTATGGTCTGGTGTAAAAGAACATGATTCAGGACGCTCCCTAACGAATATTTCGTGTCGTCATGCGTTGCGGCATCTTCGACTGCCTCCGAGATCGCTATCCCGAGGCTTCCCGGCGTGTCAGGATTTTTTTTCAGGACCTCACGGCCGGCATTGGTGAGATTGGTCGGCGAAGCATGCACACGGGCTCCCCACACCTCCATAAGATTTTTGCGGTAGGGTTTCTGCTCATAGCTCACCCGGACCATATACACCGTGCATTCGAGTCCGAACAAATTGCACGCAAAGGCAAGAGCGCTTCCCCATTGTCCCGCCCCGGTTTCGGTTGCGATCCGCCTGGTGCCTTCTTTCTTATTGTAATACGCTTGCGCGATAGCCGTATTCGGCTTGTGGCTCCCTGCCGGGGATACGCTTTCATTCTTAAAATATATACGCGCGGGCGTCTTCAATTCCTTTTCAAGCCGAACCGCGCGATGGAGCGCCGTCGGCCTCCAGATCTTATATATACCGATAAGCTCATCGGGTATATCGATCCAGCGCTCCCGTGAAACTTCCTGTTTGATCAATTCCATGGGAAAGATAGGCGCCAGTTCCTCGGGGCCGATCGGTTTATGTGTCGCAGGGTTCATCGGCGGGGCAAGCGGCTCGTCAAGATCCGCCTGGATGTTATACCACCTTTTCGGCATTTCTTTTTCGCTCAATTGAATTTTCTGCTCAGTCATATCACCTCCCGTGTTATTTCAGAACCGCATGATCTCCCGGACCTTACCCGCAATATCATCCGCCTCCATAAAGGCCTCACCGATCAGGACAGCATTAACGCCGAGGCTCTTTAAGAACATGACGTCCTCGTAGGTCCTGATACCGCTTTCCGATACACGCACCTTGGTATCCGGGATGAGACGCATAAGACGCTGGGTCGTTACGATGTCGACCTTAAAGGAATGAAGATCGCGGTTATTGATGCCGATGATCGTCGCGCCGGCGTCGAGGGCCTTGGCGATATCCTCCTCGTTATGGACCTCGCACAGGACATCCAGGCCGAGTCCTTTGGCGAGCTCAAGATAACGTTTAAGCTCTTCCGGTGTCAGTATATCCGCGATAAGAAGGATCGCATCCGCCCCCCATAGGACCGATTCATAGATCTGGTACTCGTCGATAATAAAATCCTTCCGGAGCACCGGGATACTGATGCGCTCCTTGACCTCTTTCAGATAGGTAAGCCTCCCCTCGAAGAACCGCTCATCCGTCAGCACGCTGACCGCGCTGGCGCCCTGTGCCTGATAGGTAAGCGCGATCTTCACCGGATTAAAATCGCCGCGGATTATGCCGCGCGTCGGCGACGCCTTTTTAAGTTCCGCTATCAGATTTATGGCATGCCCGCGTGCGATGTTCTTTTTGAAAGAGCTTTTGACATAAAGCCTTGACACCTTTTCCATCAATTCCTTCTGGGAACAATGGTTTTTAGCCTCTTCGACAGTCTTCCGCTTTTCCTGGATTATCTTTGATAGGATCATGCTTTTGCCGCCATTTCTTTCAGGCGCCGGAATGTCTCCCACGCCCTGCCGCTGTCGATAGCCTCCCCGGCCAGGGTCACGCCTTTCTTGAAATTATGTGCCTTACCCGCCACCATAAGCCCGGCGCTCGCATTCATGAGCACGACATCCCTCGGCGCGCCGCGGTTGCCCTTCAAGACGCCGGCAACGATACGGGCATTCTCTTCGGCAGTTCCGCCCCTGATGGAAGCCAGCGTCGAACGTTTAAGGCCAAAATCAGCCGGGGTAACAAAAAAGGTCCGTATCCGTGCGCCTTTAAGCTCCGCAATGAACGTCTTTCCGGTTATGGTTATCTCATCCAGCGTATCCATGCCGTGCACAACAAAGGCCTTTTGAGTCCCCAGCCGTTTTAAGACCCGCGCGATTATCGGCACCAGCTCTCTGGTATACACGCCGACGATCTGCCGCGACGCGCCCGCAGGGTTCGACAGAGGCCCCAGGACATTAAAGATAGTCCGGATACCGATCTCACGGCGCGGTTTTACCGCATATTTCATCGCGCCGTGATAAAGCGGGGCATATAAAAAACCGATACCGGCATTTCTGATGAAGGCGGCGACTTCTTCGGGGGTCGAGTCAAGGCTCACCCCTAACCGCTCAAGGACATCGGCGCTGCCGCATTGGCTCGAAACGGAGCGGTTGCCGTGCTTGGCGACCTTGACGCCGCACGCGGCCAGCACAAAGGCTACGGTCGTTGATATATTGAAGGTATTCGTGCCGCTCCCGCCGGTGCCGCAGGTATCAAGAATGGTCTCGGACTCGATATTAATATCATCACGGTCTATGTCAACCACAGCCCCTGCCACATGCACCTTCAGCGCCTTTTGCCGCATGACGCGCGCAGCGCCGGTTATCTCTTCGACTGTTTCCCCTTTCATCCGTAACGCAGTTATGAACGCCCCGATCTGGGCTTCGGTCGTCCGGCCGTTCATGATATCGTTAAAGACAACTTCCATTTCCCGTTCGGTCAGGTCGGTATGCAGCACTGCTTTTTCTATGGCTTTTTGTATGTTCATATCGTTGCCCGCAGCTGGAGAAATGCCTTCAAAAGTTTCTTTCCTTCTATCGTCAGGATCGACTCCGGGTGGAACTGTACCCCCCACGTCTGATGGTGTTTGTGCCTGATCGCCATGATCTCCCCGTCCTGGGTCTTCCCGACGACCTCGAGGATATTTTCAGGCAGGGTCTCGGGTTTTATCAAAAGAGAATGGTATCTCGTCGCCTCGAACGGATTTGTCAACTCCTTAAAAATTCCTTTTTTCGTATGATAGATAAGTGATGTCTTTCCATGCATGATGTTTTTCGCGCGCACGATCTTTGCGCCGAATACCTCGCCGATACATTGATGGCCGAGGCAAACACCCAGGATCGGCAGTTCGCCCGATAACGCCCTGATGGCATCCTTGGATATGCCGGCATCGCAGGGCGTCCCGGGCCCCGGCGAGATGACGATGCACGCCGGTTTCAGGCGTTTTATCGTATCGACCGTGATCTTGTCGTTACGGAACACCTTAGGCTCAGCGCCCAGCTCGCCAAGGTACTGGACGAGATTGTACGTAAATGAGTCGTAGTTGTCGATCACGAGCACCATATTACTCCAGCCCCCGTTCCGCCGCCTCGATCGCCTTAAGAAGCGCCCGCGCCTTGTTCATCGTCTCCTGATATTCCTTTTCAGGCCGCGAATCCTTAACAAGACCTGCGCCTACCTGCACATACGCAGTCCGTCCTTTGATAACGATGGTGCGTATCGCGATGCAAAGATCCTGGTTACCCGAAAAACTGAAATAACCGACGGCGCCGGCATAAACGCCGCGCTTGACGTTCTCCAGCTCGTCGATGATCTCCATCGCCCGTATTTTTGGCGCGCCTGATACGGTCCCTGCAGGGAAGGTAGCGCGGATCACATCGTAAATATCCTTATCGCGTCTCAGGACGCCGGTAACATCGCTCACGATATGGATGACATGGGAATATTTTTCTATCTCCATAAGGTTAGTGGTTTTCACGGTATTAAAACGGGCGATCCGGCCGATATCGTTCCGCCCGAGGTCGACCAGCATAATGTGTTCGGCCTTTTCCTTAGGGTCTTTCAAGAGCCCGCGTATCAGCCTGACATCTTCGGCATTATCCCTGCCGCGCGGCCGTGTCCCCGCGATCGGACGGACCTCGACGACATTTCCTTCGGTGCGGACCATGATCTCAGGCGACGAACCCACCAATTTAAGATCGCCGAAATTAAGATAGAACATGTACGGCGACGGGTTAATGCTGCGGAGCGCCCGATATACGTCGAACGGCGCCGCTGTAATGGGAACTTCCAGGCGCTGAGACAGGACCGTCTGTATAATATCGCCCTTATAGATATAGTCCTTGGCCTTCGTTACCATTGCCTTAAAATCGTCCTTGGCGACGTTTGAGCGGACGGCCGGCATCGCGCGCGCGGTATGTTTCCGTCCGACCGGCATGTTCTTCTTCAATTTCCCCTCGATCAGCCGGATCTGTCGGACCGACGCATCATAGGCAGCCGCGGCATTACCGCGCACGTGGGCATTCGAAACGATCTTAATGATCCTTTCGACATGGTCAAAGATAAGGATCGCATCGGTCAGGACCAGGCATGCATCGGGCACGTTAAGATCGTCAGGATTTTTGTCGGGAAGCCGCTCAAAAAAACGGACCATATCATAGCCTATATAACCGACCAGCCCGCCTGAAAATCGCGGGAGCCCCTTCACATCGACCCAGGCGAACCGCTTCATGATCTTCTTGATCTCGGTGATCGGGTCTTCGTCGGTGATCCATTTTTTGGTGACACCGTTTTCCCGGACCTCGACTGTGCGGCCCTTGCTTTTAAAAATAAGGGAAGGATTTGAGCCGAGGAACGAATACCGCGCCAGGCGCTCGCCTCCTTCGACGGATTCCAGGAGGTACGAATACCCCCCGGCGTCGATCTTAAGGAAACTCGAGAGCGGCGTATCAAAATCGGCAAGGATATCCTTATACACCGGTATCAGGTTGCCCTTTTTTGCCAGGTTAACAAATTCCTTCTTTGACGGATAGATCATCGTCAGCCCTTTTTCTTGTAAACCTCGTTCGGGTCGAAGAGGCGCTTCCCCAACGTCGCCGTTGTCCCGTCCTTTTCGACCTGTCTGAAATAACACGTAAAGTATCCTTCGTGGCAGCCCGCAATTTTCTGATCGACCCTGATGAGAAGCGAATTCCCTTCGCAATCGATGCAAACGGACCTGATCGCCTGCGTGCACCCCGATGTTTCGCCTTTAAGCATTATCCTGCCTTTCGAGCGGCGGAATACATATACCATACCCGTCTCAAACGATCGTTCGACGGCCTCTTTATTCAAATAACACAACGTCAGGACCTCTTTGGTCGTCCAATCCTGAATAACCGCCGGGATAAGCCCCTTGTCGTCAAACTTTAACAGATCGACTACCGTCATGTGCCCTCTCCTGTATTTTCCTACGACCTGACCGCGATCCCGCGGCTGTCCAGATACCGCTTTACATCCCCGACCGTCAACTCCTTAAAATGGAACACGCTCGCGGCAAGTGCCGCGTCGGCCTTGGCGTCTTTAAACGCATCTTCGAAATGTCCGAGGGTCCCGGCACCTCCCGAAGCGATGACCGGGATCGATACGGCCTCGCTGATCTGCCGCGTCAGCTCGATATCATAGCCGTCCTTAGTACCGTCTCTATCCATGCTGGTCAAAAGGATCTCGCCGGCGCCCAACGACTCCGCCTTTTGCGCCCAGGCACGGGCGTCAAGCCCTACCGGCTCCCTGCCACCTTTTATATAGACCTCCCACGACGACCCCTTTTTCTTTGCGTCGATGGCTACGACGATACATTGGCTCCCAAAACGGGTCGCCGCCTTCGTAATAAATTCCGGATCCTTGACCGCCCGTGTGTTGATAGAGACCTTATCGCAACCGGCATTCAAGAGATCACGGATATCGCTCAGCGAAACGATACCGCCGCCGACGGTAAACGGCATAAAAACCCGTTCAGCCACCTTTTCGACCACCCGCACCATGGTCTTCCGGTTCTCATGGCTGGCAGTAATATCCAAAAAGACCAGCTCATCGGCTCCTTCCTCGTCGTAAACTTTCGCGTTATCCGCCGGGTCGCCCGCGTCGCGGAGATTGATAAAGTTGACGCCCTTTACGACACGGCCGTCTTTTACATCAAGACACGGTATGATCCGTTTAGCTAACACGTAACGCTTCCTCCAGCTTTATCGTTCCCTCGTACAGGGCCTTGCCGATGATGATGCCTTTAATATTGTTTTTCTTCAACCCGCGGATCCGCACGATATCATCAAGCCTGCTCACGCCTCCGGAAGAGATGATCTCAAGCGCGGTCGAACCGGCAACGGACTCCAGGCCTTTCAGGTTAGGGCCTTCCATCATGCCGTCACGGCTGATATCGGTGTAAATGATCCGTTTTAAACCTATTGATTCAAAATAAGCGATTACGTCCCCGAGCGGCCTTCCGGTATCCTTGGTCCAGCCGTCGACACGAACGGTACCGTCCTTTACATCGATCCCGAAAACGACCTTATCGCCGAACCTGTCGACGCACTCCTTGGCAAACGCCTTATCCTTAAGCACTGCCGTGCCCAAAACCGCCCTGTCGACACCTATGTCGAGGGCGCGCTGTATAGCCGTGATCGTCCTTAACCCGCCGCCCAGTTCGACTTTGATATGCAGCGTTTCGATAAGCTGCTTCACGATCCCGATATTC
>JAQURW010000145.1 GCA_028715425.1 Candidatus Omnitrophota bacterium | reverse complement strand
GCCTTGGATAACGCCACCAGCACATCCTCCTCGAGAAGGCCGAGCATATGATTAATCTCG
This sequence comes from Candidatus Omnitrophota bacterium, assembly GCA_028715425.1. Lineage (GTDB taxonomy): Bacteria > Omnitrophota > Gorgyraeia > JABMRN01 > JABMRN01 > JAQURW01. The sequence continues at coordinate 6,260 of JAQURW010000145.1, read as the reverse complement.
GCGCCGGTGATCCTGCCTTTTGCGTAACTTGCCGCCTGGTCGAGAAGGACCTCGGCATCGCGCAGGCTCCCGGACGATGCCCGGGCCACGGCCGCGAGGGCGTCATCGTCGATGGCGATCTTTTCCCGCCGGCTGATCTCCTTCATGACGTCGATCAGTTTGTCATGCCCTATCGCCTTAAAATCGAAACGCTGGCAGCGCGAAAGGATCGTCGGGAGGATCTTTTGCGGCCGCGTCGTCGCAAAGATGAATTTTACGTGATCCGGCGGCTCTTCGAGCGTTTTCAAAAGCGCGTTGAAGGCCTCGGCGGTCAGCATATGGACCTCGTCGATGATATAGATACGGTATTTGCCCGATGATGGTTTCAGTTTTACGTTGTCGCGGAGGTTACGGATCTCATCGATGCCCCGGTTGGAGGCGCCGTCGATCTCGAAGACATCAAGGCTTATCCCGCGGGCTATCTCGTCGCACGAAATGCACTTCCCGCACGGCTTGGCGGTCGGCCCTTTTTCGCAGTTAAGCGCCTTGGCGAGTATCCGGGCAGCCGAGGTCTTGCCGACGCCGCGCGATCCCGCAAAAAGATAGGCATGGCCAACCCTTTCCATGGTAATAGCGTTCGTAAGGGTGGTAACTATATGTTCCTGGCCGACTATTTCATCAAAGCCCTGCGGCCGGTATTTACGCGATAAAGGAAGATACATGACGTTATCATAATACCCCAGCACTCCAGGAATTTCAAGGGTTTTTGTGCAGATGGTCATGATGCACATGCTGGTGAGGATGCGCGTGGGTCGTCCCGTCGTGACTGTGCGCATGGATATGGATAAGATTGTGTTCCTCGAGGAATTTTGTGTCGGCCAGAATATCATCGGGCCGGCCGCTCCGTATGATCGTCTTGTCGCGGCTGAAGACATGCACGACATCAGCGATCTCTTCAACGACATGCATGTCATGCGTTGCCGTGATTATGGTCTTCCCGCCGGCATGATAGCGGTTCAGAAGGCCGATGAGGTCCCGCGTGGTCCGGGGGTCCAGGCCTGCCGTCGGCTCATCGAGGAGGAGGACGTCCGGGCTCGAGACCAGAACGGCTGCCATGGCGACCTTGCGTTTCTCCCCGATACTCAGCTGATGCGGCATGCGGTCGGCCAGGCCCTTTATGCCGAAGATAGCCGTTATCTCATCGAATGCCGCCGCGACGGCCGCGGTATCAAGGCCGAGGGTAAGCGGGCCGAACAGGATCTCGTCTTTTACCGTCGGACAAAAAAGCTGAATGTCAGGATTCTGAAAAACAAGGCCGACCCTGCTCCTGAAAAGACGGTTCGACCGTTCTTCCCGGAACGACGTTTCCTCTAGGACATCGCCGCAAAACCTCACGACACCGCTGTCCGGGAATATAAGTCCGTCGAGAATATTCAAAAGCGTCGATTTGCCGGAGCCATTCGCGCCGATAACGGCGACCCTTTGCCCCTTTTCGACCGTGAGGTTTATATCCGTAAGCGCCGGAAATTTACCGAGGTACGTAAACCGCACGCCTTCCAGTTCATAGAGCGCAGTACTCATATGCTGCCGAACCTTCCTTGAGCGCTGAAATAAAAAAGGACAAGAACCGCGACGAGCACAAGCGATAACCACACCCAATCCCGCGTCTTCGTTTTAAAATCATTCGCCAGTACCGGTTCCCCGTCATACCCCCGGGCGACCATCGCGCCGTATACGGCCTCATTCATCCGGTACGACCGGAGCCATAGCGACGCGATATTCCCCGCAACGATATGCCGGCCTTGTTTACGGGGGATCTCCCCCCCGGCACGGCTCTTTATCGCCAGATACGTATTCTCGATTATCTCGATAAAAAGGTAAATATATCTATACGAGATGCCCAGGACCATGACAAAGACCTTGGGTATCCTGAATACCCTCAGGACTTTTAAAAGGGCAAAATGCCTTGTCGTAAGGCTTAAGAGGACAACGAAAGAGACAGAGGTTATGACCCGGGCGACGAATAAGGCCGCTCCGGAGAGTCCCTGCCGCGTAATAGCCAGGCTAACCCCTCCTATCGTAAAGCCGGCGAGCTCGTCCCCCGGCGTGATAATGTTGAAGAGCGCCGGTATCGCGATAAAAAGAGAAAAAAGCGGAATAAATATCCAGGTCCTTTTCAGGAAAAAACCGAGGTTGATCCGCGATAAGGATGCAAGCGCCAGACACACGCCGTAAAGGCACAGTACAACGACCATGTTGCGGGTAAAAAGCGCCGTTACCAGGAAGATAATGACCGTAAGAAGATTTATCCGCGGATCGATCGATTGCAGAAAACCTTTTTCGAGCGCATACCCGTCGGAAAAGACGGACGCTCGAAGAAATGACAGCGTTCCCCTGAGGGAAGATTCTATGAACTTATTATATTTCATTTTCGAGAATTTTTATCCTTCCTGACCAATATTGTGCCTATAAGCATTATGACCGCCACCGTTATCCCGATCCCTATACCAGCGGATAGTATATAAGCAAAACTTAAATGCGGCAATCCTTTTTCCTCCCATCCCTTAAACGCATAATCAGGGATGGGCGCGCTCCAAAGACCGGCGAGTTTCTTAAGTCCCTGCGGGATATATCCCACGAGTTCTTGCATCTCATCGGCACCCCATTCCCCCCATGCCGACCCCGCCTTAAAATATTCGGGCGCTATAAGCCCTATCGGAGCAAGAACGATCAGTATGGCGAGCCCTATCCAGAGTTTTCGGGTTACTTGCATGGGTATCCCCCCTTTTCTGCGAACAGTTCCGGTGCCTGTTTCAGTAAATACTTTACGACAAGTGCGGTGACAATGGCCTCTACCCACCCGAATACCAAAAGATGCTCGCCCAGCATTACCGGAAGAGCGACATTCAGCCCGTACGGACAATATAACGCCTGCCCGTTCGCGGTCTTGTGCAGTAACGGCTGGATGCCGAATTCAAATCCGGTCAGCCCGGCGGCAATATTAAGCGCACAGTAACCGGCGATCCCTGCGGCAATAACTCTCCTCGTTGAATCGCAAGGGGCGTTATACCCGATCGCTTTATAAATATAGTATCCGGTGAAAGGAAGCACAAATGCCATATTAAAACAATTCGCCCCGACCGCCGTAATGCCCCCGTCTCCGAAAAGAAGCGCCTGAACTACCAAGGCGACGGTTATAGCGATACAGGCCGCCCACGGCCCGAGCAGTATCGCGACCAGAACCCCGCCTACCGCGTGCCCTGTCGTCCCGCCGGGGATCGGCACGTTAAACATCATGATCATGAAACTGAACGCCGCGCCTATGGCCAGAAGCGGAACTTGTTTTGCGTCCAGGGTCTTTTTAACTATTCTCGACGCAAATGCCCATATCGGCAGCATGACTACATAAAAAAATCCGCATGTTGTCGGTCCCAGGTAACCATCCGGTATATGCATAGCTGTTTCTCCTTTCTTACTCTCAGTTTAAAAATCCAACTGTGTTCTAACACCGTACACAAATATAGTATTTTTATACCCTTGATACGACTCGCTTATTCCGTACGGATTCCATATCCATTGAAAATCAGGACTTATCGCGAGATTCCTGGTAAGCTTTAAATTATAGTATACCTCAAAATGCCCTTCGGCAACACCGCCATTACCGGCATCTTTATACTGTTTGCTCGGGAATGCCTGTCCAATAGCAAAAGCTAAAACGTCGTCTTGCCGATTCCAGTATTTGCCGGCCATTTGCAAACCGCCTGACCAGGCCCCTTCTATCGGCGCGGCATTAGGATTAGTACTGACGATGGCGACATCCGGACGCTGCCATCCGGCACGTGCGAAAACGCCAAACACATCAGTTATCATCTGATCAAAGCTCAGGCCAAACCCGTAATTCTTCTCTTTGACGACATCAGCCGGTGATTCGCCCTGCCATATAAGCTTTGAGTGATCAAGCCCATTACACCACCAATAAACCCGGTAATTACCATTCCACATATTCTCGTCATACCCAAATGCCTTTGCCGGCATAAAGTTAAACTCTGCAGATATAAACGGCTTATCGAATATGTCTTCCCATGTGTTGTTGGCGTTGAAGTAAGAAGCATTCACGGCAAGATATGGCACAATTTCGGGTGCGATGGTTATCACACCCCCGAGTGTGTTGTCATACGGCCATTCTACAGCGGGAGAATTCCTGAATATACGTCCCAGGAACTGGGTCGTCTCGTTGAACGCGTATTCATTCTGATCAAGATAATTGGCAGGGTCAAGTTTGCCGGCCGTAACGGTCAATTGCTTATTAAACAGGTAGTGTTCATACCATAATTCTGTTATAGGGATATCGGCGTCTGTATTACCAGCGTCCCTGTTAACATTGCTATAGAGTAAAAGCTCATCCTCTACGCCATTGCCTTGCCCTGGCTCAAGGTGTATAAGGGCAAGTCCCCAGTCATCAAAGCCTTTCTCAATATAAATATCGCTCGACCATGATGCGTCGCAACGGGATTTATTTTTACTGTCTCCGGCATTGTTGGCATTCGGGGTTCCCTGTACAACAAAAGTGGCGTCGGCTTGTATTTTAAAACCGCAGGGCAATATTTCAATACCCTCACCCGGCGCGTATCGTATAAGCCCTTCCGCGGGAGTCGCCTTTATAAGAGACTGTTTTACTTCAGCAACAGTACCCTGTTGCTGAAGAATGCTGCATTTCTGCTCACCAACCTGTTTTTCGAGTTCCGCGACCTTGGCCTTAAGCGTATCCAGTTCCCCTAGTTTCGCTTTTAAGGCAGCGATCTCCTGGCGAAGTTCCTCTTCGCTCGCTAAGGCGCTATTTTGAAAACAGACAGCGCACACGATCAATAATACCGATATTATAAAAACACATCGTGCCATCGTTACCCCCCCCTTCGTGCTACTTGTTTAATAATCGTGCCACTATCGGACAAAAAAAAGATACCCCCTATTTAAACCCCCTGCCGGTACTGGACATGCTCAGCGTGCCGTGTTTTACCCCTTTTATCGATTTTAAAGTATCCGCGAGTTTAGTGATATCGGCTGCCGACCCCTTCACGGCAATCAGCTCCAGGCAATTGTCGTGGTCCAGATGAATATGCTGCGTGGAAATGATCATCCTTTGAAAATCGTGCTGAATGTCGATAAGCTTATTGACCAGCTCTCGCTGGTGATGGTCATACACCAGCGTAACGGCCCCTGCAACTTCTGTCCCCGTGCGCCATTCCTCCTTGACCAGTTCCTGGCGTATCAGATCGCGGAAGGCCTCCGAGCGGTTGACATAATGCCTCTTCCTGAGGAGGCTGTCGAACTCATCTAATAATTTTTTTTCCAGAGATACGCCGAACCTGAATAAATCGGGCATAATATCATGCTACCTTTTTTTTAATTGTAGCACCAGGAAATTATTTGTCAAGCGTTATGTCTCTCATCCTTATTCCCTTGAGTTTGTGTTCGATAATGTTATAATTAATAGAAATCCTGGAGGCGCGGTAATGTGGATCCTGATCTTTTTATTCTTCCTCACCTGCCTGATGCTGGCATGGGTATTGTTCGTATATTACCTGTGGCTCTTTTTCCTCTCGCTTATTAAAAAAGACTCCCCGGAGGCGCCGGAGGGGGTATCATCCGCGCCGGTACTGTCCTTTATCGTACCCGTATATAACGAAGCGGCGCACATCGCGCAAAAGATCGGGAACCTTAAGGCCCTCGATTATCCGAAGGACAAGCTCCAGGTCATTTTCGTCGACGGCGGCTCAGGGGACGAGACCCCGGCCGTTATCAACCGCCTCAAAGAACCGTACATGGAACTGGTATCCTCCCCGTCCCGCGGCAAGATACAGCAGGTCAATTACGCCCTTAAGCATACGAGGGGCGATTTTATATTCATTTCGGATGCGGACGGCATCGTAACGCCGAACACCGCCGCCGAGGTTTTAAAGGAGTTCGAAAAAGACCGGAATATCTGTCTCGTCGGCGTCTATTCCCACCCGGAAGGGGCCTATTCGATAGACCGCTACTACTGGCTGGCGCAGAACAAGGGCCGGCTCCTGGAATCGAGCGCGTTCACCTCATCGATAGTCGTCGCCATATGCTACGCCTTCCGGAAGGGGCTCATCGACGCATTCCCCGACGATGTCGTCGCCGATGACGTTTATATCAGTTACCGCGCAAACAACCTCGGGAAAAAAGTTTCCTATATCGACCGGTGCATGGCGATAGAGGTGCGCAGCCCCCAAGGCGGTAAGCAGTTCATAAGCCAT
>JAQURW010000144.1 GCA_028715425.1 Candidatus Omnitrophota bacterium | reverse complement strand
AGTTCTGCCGGATTGGGTATTGCCGGGAAGAGCGGCATGACCTCCTTATTGATAAATTCAAGAGGGCTCTCGACGTTCCCCTGTGTTCTGACAAATTTTATAACGTACATCCTCATTTTCTGTTCGATGAGAGGAAGTTTCGGTATGAACCTGGTCATCTGTTTAAAGATCTTTTCGGCTTCGTCTTCGGGTACCTTGTGGGTATCTCCCATCGGCCTGCCGATAAGAAGGCTGTAGATATAGAATGTCGACGAGAATATAAAACGCCTTTTTGCGGCAAGGTTTTTGCCGGCGTTATATTCATCGTTAAGCCGCGCCAGTATCCCGGTCGAAATGACGTTTGCAACGAGGGCCTCGGCCGGATGTTGCTGGCAGTCCTGGTGGTTTGCCCTGCCGCCGAGGTGGTAGAAGGTTTGTACAGAAGGATTTGCCATGATGTCGTGATACGTCGTATAATCCGGCGCATTAAGGTCAGCCGGTGTCAATATCATCCGGTCCGGCTGGTCAAGATTGGCCATCCGGGCGGTTCCGGGCCGTACGATGCCGGTAACGGTGATGCCGTTTCTGACCGCAGTGTCTGCCAGATTTGATCCGATAAAACCGGTTGAGCCGGAAACGGCGATGTTGGTCGGGTGTTCCGGTAAAAGTAATTTCTGCGCCTCGAATTCATGTTTCTCTTTTAATACCTGCAGTTCCCGGAGGGCTTCCTTCGCACGGGTTGCTTTTAAACTCATTAAGTGCATGACCGATGCTATGAATCCGAACGTAAAATATGCCGCCGCGAGAGACTTTGGCAGGAATACGACAATAGCGGCTCCGGCGACCAGATAGACGGCGAATGTCGTTATGGCCGATGTCGTTTGGATTTTTCTGTATTTGGCTGTGACCGCTTCAAGGTCTTTCTGGTATCCTGTTTTAATGGGCGCCACGGCCGGGGGCGCGCGCGGCCTGACTTCTTCTTTTACCCCCTCTTTTTTCTGACGATCGCCTTTGTCCTGGTAAACTTTGTCGGTAACGATCGGTATGACGATAAAAAGGGCTATGTATGAAGCGATAAAGATCAGCCCGGCAATGACCGTGTTTCCGGTCGCATAGTAAAATAATATCGCGCTTGTTATCGCGCCGGCTATACCCAATATGAGGGCAAGTTCCACTATAAAATTCTTACGGGTATCTTTTTTCGCGCCCAGCTCGGTTCGCCGGTTGACATACATTTTGATTAACGCGATACTGCCGGCTGTCATGATGGCGGCCTCTGTCGCGTCGCTTACCTGACGGGCCGGCGCTTGAGGAGCCGGGGCTGCCTGTCGGCGCGCTTCGGTTTCTGTCTCCCGTTGTCCTTTAAGTGTCTTAAAGCTCATATCCCTTTCGGCATAGGAGTCGTAACTCATCCTGTCCTCGAGCCGCGGATCGAATGCCCACACCGATATCCCTGAACCGGGATTCGCGCCTTTCCGCACCGCTTCCAGTAACCTGACGAGGTTGACGGTTGTCTTGGCGGTATAAGCCGCGTCGGCGTTCTCATCGACCTTTGCCGGGAATTCGCTTAATATCCACGGTTTATTGATGCCTTTTAACGTCTCACCGATATTTGCGACGCGTTCAAGATATTGGTCTTTTGTGGTCCCTTTCCCGGGATAATAATGGATCCCCATATAATCGACGGAACCGGCAAACTCCCGCGCTAAAGGCCCGAGGTGTTCATGCACGCCGACCGTTATATATGCCGAACTTCCTGCCCGGGTCCGTGCCTTGGCTAAGTTCCTGAGGAATGTTATGACAACATTTTTCTGTATAGCAGCCGCCGGCATATCGGTGCTTGCCTTACTGGCGTCAAATGACCCTCCCTCACCCGGCACAATTAAATATTCCGGCTCATTGAGCCCGATGCCCAGAAATGCCTTTTCATCCTTGAACTCGCGGAAGAACGGTTCTATGAAATCGGTTATGAACTGTTCGTCCGTAAACAGTGCGGCGCGTCCGCCCTTTACGATATCGATATTGCTTTTGCGCAGGTCCTTGGGCTTATTGGCGAGCTTATAATCGATATAAAATTCGACGCGGACGCCGTACTGGCCTGCCAGATCAAGGAATTTCTTAACATCCTGATAGAACCGGGCCTTGTCATAATCGTTCCACCAGACCTGTTTCAGCCCGTCATGGCTTAGGCCGAATATTTCTCCGGCGCCTAAGAGCGGCACGCGCACATAATTTACGCCGTTTTGCCGCGCCCATTCGAAAAAATCTCCTGATATCTGCCAGCGGTGTTCGGTTACGCCGTTATTTTCGTTGCCCGGCCGCGCGGTCTTGCCGAAAAGTTCTCCGTACCTGACGCCGAACTGCTCAAAGCGGGAATTGCCGCCGGCCAGAATTAACGGGGCGCCGTTTTCCGTAAAGGTGTTCCCTTGTATGACGACCGGTGCCTCCGGTGTTTCGACAAGCTGAGTATCGAGAAATGCCTGCAGGTCTCCCCCGTATATGACGCTCCATCTCTCGTTCATATAATCATATGCCGGCTGCCATAATTCCGGATGACTATCGTTTAGAGCCGTCAAATACGCGCGTATCATATCGGCGCAGAACTGTTTGGTCATTTCGAACGGGATAGCATATTTAAGGTATTCAGACAATTTTTTATTGTATTCGATGATCGCCTTGTTCATATCCTGGGTGACGTTAATGGTGTGATCCCTGTTGGTAGCGATCGCCTGAAGACTGTATTGCAGCCTCTTTAAGAGATCATTGTCTGTTTTTCCGGCATTGGTCGCGAGAAATTCGTTCAAACGGCCGTGAAATTCCCGGTCTTGAAGGCCGATTGCATAGTCCTTGATCCCTTCCATAATGACCGACCGTGTGGTTGACGAGAAATTGTCTGCCAGGAATTTTTCGAACGCCTTGCGGCTGGCCTCGATCTTTGGCAACAGTGTCCTGTCTGCCCCTTCGATTTCTGCATTGATATGATCGAACATACGTTCGATCTTTTTAATAATGGCTGTTTGACGTTTTTCTTTATCGGCCCAATATTCGGGTGTGTCCTCCGGTGTCTCCTGGTCGATCGAGCGCAACTCGGTCATGAGAGCGTTCAGGCCTTCGGGCCGATCGGTGTCATCGGGTGAGATGTGAATGTATGACGGCACGTGGCCGGTCTTATGTTCTTCCGTGATATCCACGATGCTCTTATTCCTTGCTGTAAAAAGCGCTCTGAGATCGTACCACAGCTCGAGCCCCCGGTCCTGCACCTTTTGATCCTTCAGTGACCATAAGAGTAACGGGATCGAAGGATAGAGGTCTCCGGTATCGGTCTGCAAAAGATCGGTATCTTCGAGCTGTCTTCCTTTTTCCCGCAGGTCCCTCATCCTTTGTTCTGCGGCAGTGAGAGTTTCCAGCGCCGTGTCCAAGGTTAGCTTGGCTTGAGCCAGCTTTGAACTGTTTGCCATCCGCATCCGGTATGCCTTTTCCAACTCGCCGGTGTTTTCCCGCGTGCTGACGCCGGTAAGGTTGTTGCCGAGAAGCGTCCTTAAAAGATACGTGTAATATTGTGGCGGTTCAAAATTGCCGGCCTTTTGGGTAAGGGCCGTCAATTCGTCGCTGAACCCGGTGTGCATACGTTTCATAATACCGCTGACCGATGCCGCATCGAGCAATGTCTCTTCCGGTATCATTTCGCCGAACCGGCTTTTTGCGGTGTCGGTAAGGACGAATAAAAGTTCGTCCCGGTACTTCTCCTTTTCTTCCAGGTTCTTTTTCGATAGTTCGATAGCCTCCAGGGCACGGAGCCTGTCGTCATAATAGAATAAGAGATAGGAATCGAATAAACACGGGAAAATATCGATGAGTCCCCGGGCTGTCGTTATCGTTGATAGGCGTTTATGTTTCAGAGCGGCTTCAACGGCCTGGGCTGCTTTTTGGTGTTCGCCGCCCTGTGCCTTAAGCCGCGCGATCTCGATCGTAAGGGCCTTGGCGAGGTCCTCTTTTGTTTTCATCGTGCCTGATCGTATCCCGTTTTCATAAGCCGTATTGGCAGTATGCAATATCTCGGTAAAATTCGTGTTTTGCTTATAGGCCTGGATCATGCGTTTCTGGAACAGGTATTCGGCAAACCTGAACCAGAGCGTATCGTCCTCAAGCTGGCGATGCGCCTGCATAACGTCGCGTTCGGCGCGGATGATCCATTGTTCCGCGTACATAAGGCGAGTGCCGTAGCTCCATGCCTTATCATGTATCTCTTTATACGACGGGTTAAAGACCGAAATTATCCATGAATAGATCAGGTTCCCGCTCAACACACCGACGATACTGACGGTTATAGGCGCAAGGTACTCCCGCCAATGTCTGAAAGCCATGGCATGTTGCCGCCGGGCGGCCCGTAAGGCCCCCGGCTGGGCGATATGCGGGGTGTAACTTGCCAGCGCCGGATGCTGGGTCTTGGCCCAGTAACTGTCGAGCCCCAGGAACATCTGATAGAATGTGGCGCCGATGCAGGCCATGAAGTGGCCGCCAAAAATGACGTTATACAGGTTGCGGATCTGCTCGTACCCCCAGAAATATAAAGCCCTGCCGAACCTGACCGCGTATTCCGGCTTTTCATGATCGTGGGTCAGGCGGAGTGACGGTGTAAAAAGGGACGTAAGGTGTACGGGAAATTTATCGGTCAGCTCGACCAGGCCGATGATGCCCGCGTTCACCGCCGATAAGATCAACATGGTCTGGAACGAGAGGTCCATGGTCGGCACTAACCCCATAAGCCCGAACGAATAATTGAGGAGTTTCAAGGTAGCGATGGCGGCCCATGTCATGGCGGTAATGTAATAGGTCCACCGGCGCGCCTTTTGCGTCAGGCGCACCTGGCCGTTCGACAGGTCATCGATACGGCGTTGGATGCCTTGGACTGCCCACGGGTCGTCGGTGCCTATTTCTTTTTCTTTGCCGGCGTAGGTGATATTCTTTAGTTCTTCCTTCAGGTCTGATATCTGTTCCTCGATAACGGCCGGGAACCTGTTCCATGCCAGGCATATGGCGAGGGCACCGTACAGAAGTTGAGAACCGTAACTTAACGCGATGATCCAGAACCCGATCTGGTTGGTCGTTATGAACGGGAAAAGTATCCCGACAATCCCTTCGATATTATTTTGCAGGAAATCCGAGAGCGGCCCGATGCCGGGTATCATGCCAAAAGGCGTCATGCACAAAGCCGGCAGGATGAGCTTGCAGAGGATAAAGGCGTCCGATGCCAGATAAATAAGAAGCGTCATGAGACCGCTGAAACTGGCTATAATAAGGTGTATGAAAAGCGTTATTGCCACGAAAAACGTGCGCTCGAGACCGCCTGCGGCGCGCACCATATATTTGTTAATGAAAAATGATGTCGCAAGCTCCCATATAAAATAGGCCCGCGATTGCCCCTGGCACCGTTCGCTTATTTCGTGATACTTCTTGAACGGCTGGAAAATACACGGGAAAAGCGTGCTGAAAAACATATAGCCTGTCACCTGGTGACCGATCATCCAGCGGGCGACCTGCCACCATCTCCGGGGGCCTAGTTGCGGCTGGGAATCTTCCTGCACTTCGGTCTCCTCGCCCCAGAGCATCATGACGCGCCGGTTCGAAAGGAGTATGCGGACACCGAGGTCAAGGTCTTCGGTGACGTTTGTGCCGTCATGCATTGACATTTTTATAAAACGCGGAAAATGGAAATTATTACCGGTGCCGCCCAGCGGTATAGCCTGGATGAACGTTACAAAGCCCGCTTTAAGGCCGGCAAATCCGAGTATGGATCCGCCGATATAGGTGCCGGCGATGACCATGGGCAGTATCCAGAGCGTCGTGTATACCCATGCCGGTATCAGGGCCAGAAATACGAATGTTTGGGTCCCCAACCCCATGAGGTGTACCGCTAATATCCCGAGATCGATAGCGCCGTATGTCATGCCGATAAGGCTGAGCGCACTTCTCTGCGCCGCAAACCCGGGCAGCATAAGATAGAACCATTCCTGATAATTCAACACGGTCTGCCAGTAAGCAGTCCCTGAATACGGTTTCTGCTGGAGCACGGTCTGGATAACGACCGGCAGATTACGCTCTTTAAATTCCTTGATGACCTTTTCGGAATATCTGTTCTCCACACCGCGTGCCGTGCTGACGACATGCTCTTTTATGATATTAGACATTAAACATAATACAAATATAGATCCAAAAAGGCGAATCTGGAAAGGCCAGCTGATAAGTAGCGGCGCCAACGCGAGCGCATGCGGCATTGGTATCCCGAACAAGAAAAGAAGGGGGATTAACATGCCGAGGTCATCTGAGAAAATGATCGCCAGACTGAGGAAAAGCCCGCCCCAGATCATGGACGTGGCATGTGCGGTAAGGCGTTTACCCAGCGCCTTTATGCTGA
>JAQURW010000143.1 GCA_028715425.1 Candidatus Omnitrophota bacterium | reverse complement strand
AGGGTAGTCTACGACGATACTGCGTCGATCGGCAGGCTTTACCGCCGTCAGGACGAGATCGGCACACTGTATTGCGTTACGGTCGACGTGGAGTCGTTGACCGATAAGAAGGTGACGGTACGTGACCGCGATACGATGTTACAGGAACGTATCGGCGTGGACGCGCTCAAGGAATATATCAGAAAAAAATTCGAATAATTATGAGGGCGGACCCCTGTGTTTGCCCCGTGTTCAACAGAAAGGAGTAGGGCATCAATGGCTAAGGGAAAAAAGAAGTATGTGTATTTCTTCGGCAAAGGAAAAGCCGAAGGCAAGGCGGAAATGAAAAATCTACTGGGCGGCAAAGGGGCTAATCTCGCCGAGATGGCGGGTCATCCGGCTCTCAGGCTTCCGGTTCCGCCGGGATTTACGATTACCACGGAGTTATGCACCTATTATTATCAAAACAAAAAAACATATCCGTCTGAGCTTAGGCAGCAGGTTGCCAAGGCGATGGCTGACGTCGAAAAGATCATGGGAAAGAAATTCGGCGATGCCGCAAACCCTCTTCTGGTCTCGGTCCGATCCGGCGCACGTAAATCGATGCCCGGTATGATGGACACGGTCCTGAACGTCGGTCTTACCGAAAAGACGATACCCGGCCTTATAAAACACACCGGTAACGAGCGTTTTGTTTATGACGCATATCGGCGTTTGATCATGATGTATTCGGATGTCGTCATGGAAAAAGCCGCAGGAATTGAGCCGAAGGACGGCAAGGGTATCCGGAAGATCCTTGACGAGAAACTCGGCCATGTTAAAAAGTCCCGCGGTTACAATCTGGATACGGAACTGAGTGCCGGGGAACTTAAAGCCCTGGCTGACGACTTCAAAAAGACAATCAAAGACGTGCTCGGCAAACCGTTTCCCGATGATGCCCAGGACCAGCTGTGGGGAGGCATCAGCGCGGTATTTGCAAGCTGGAACGGTAAGCGGGCCGTTGATTACCGCCGGATCGAGAAGATACCGGATGAATGGGGTACCGCGGTTAACGTTCAGTCGATGGTTTTCGGCAACATGGGCGATGATTCGGCCACCGGTGTCGCTTTTAGCCGTAACCCCGGTAACGGGGAAAGCTATTTTTACGGTGAATATCTCGTGAACGCGCAGGGGGAAGACGTTGTCGCGGGTATACGGACGCCGGCGCCCATCAATGATTATTCCAAGAACGACCAGTCGAAACAGTTACCGACTCTCCAGAGCATTATGCCTGCCATTTACAAGGACCTTGATTCGATCCGCAAGCGCCTTGAGAAACATTACCGTGATATGCAGGATATCGAATTTACTATCGAAAAGGGCAAGCTTTTCATGCTCCAATGCCGTGTCGGAAAGCGTAACGGTGTTGCCGCGGTCCGCATGGCAGTCGATATGTATAAGGAGAAACAGATCGACGCGAAGACCGCGATCATGCGCGTGGCGCCGAATCAATTGGTCGAGCTGCTCCTGCCGATGCTGGATCCGAAGTCAGAACTGGCAGCAGGCTCTATTGCCAAAGGCCTTCCGGCAGGCCCCGGCGGGGCCATCGGAAGGGCTGTTTTTACGTCTCATGACGCGGTTATGTGGGCAAGCCGCGGGGAAAAAGTCATCCTGGTACGCGAAGAGACCTCACCCGAAGATGTTGACGGTATGCATAAGGCACAGGCTATCCTGACGTCGAAAGGCGGTATGACCTCGCATGCGGCGCTTGTCGCGCGCGGCTGGGGAAAATGCTGTATTGTCGGCTGCAGTGACCTTACGATCGGCGACGACGGTAAGTCATTTACGACCAAAAAGGGCGTAACGATCAGAGAAGGGGAGTGGATCAGTCTGAACGGCACCAAGGGGCTTGTCTATAATGGTAAGATCGACCTCGTTCCCGTCGACCTTGAGCATAATACCGCCTATACCGAGCTCATGAAGCTGGTCGATAAAACAAGGGTCTTAAAGGTCCGCACCAATGCCGATACGCCGAAGGATGCCGCACAGGCCATTATATTCGGCGCCGAAGGCATCGGCCTCTTCCGTACGGAACATATGTTCTATGGCGAGGGCAGCGACAAACCGCTCTTTCTTCTGCGTAAGATGATCATGTCGAAGACCGGAGACGAACGCGGGAAGGCGCTGGATGAGTTATTCCCGTTCGTTAAAGGCGATATGAAAGCAACGCTTGAGGCTATGAAGGGGTATCCGGTCACGATCCGCCTTCTGGATCCTCCGCTCCATGAATTCGTGCCGCATAGCGAAGATAAGCTGGCGGCCCTTGCGAAGGAACTTGGCGTCGATATGGGAGAACTGCATAAACGCGCCGAATCTCTCCGGGAGAACAACCCTATGCTCGGACACCGCGGTGTACGCCTCGGCATAACCTATCCTGAGATAACCGAGATGCAGGTCCGCGCGATACTTGAGGCCTCAGCCGAGCTTATCAAGGAAGGGAAAAAGGCAATACCCGAGATCATGATCCCGGTGACGTGTTCTCCGAACGAGCTTCAGCACCAAAAGGCGATCGTCGAGCGCGTGCACAAGGAAGTTATACAGAAATTCGGCTTCAAAAAAATGCCGTTCATGTACGGGACCATGATCGAGATCCCGCGCGCCGCTCTTCAGGCCGCCAAAATGGCAGAGGTGGCGGAGTTTTTCTCGTACGGTACGAACGACCTCACGCAGATGGGGTTCGGTTTCAGCCGGGACGATATCGGGAGTTTCCTGCCGGATTATCTGACATCGAAAATACTTCCGGCAGACCCGTTCCAGACCATCGACCAGGACGGTATCGGCGAACTTATAAAGCTCGGCATCGAACGCGGCAGGTCTGTGCGTCCGCATCTTAAGGTAGGCATCTGCGGCGAGCACGGCGGCGATTCGGACAGTGTCAAGTTCTGCCACCGTGTAGGTATGGACTATGTCAGCTGTTCGCCGTTCCGCGTGCCGATAGCGCGCCTGGCAGCGGCGCAGGCTGCGATCGAGGATACGAAAAAACGGAAATAAAACAAGGAAGTAGGGGCGGTTTGCGAACCGCCCCTACCGACCATCAGAGAAGGAATATCCATGGAAGGCCTTAAATTATATTTAAAAGACATAAAAAACGTCCATCTCTTGACGCCTCAGGAAGAGATCGATCTTGCACGCAAGGTCAAGAAAGGCGACAAAAAGGCCTGGCAGCGGATGATCAGCGCGAACCTGCGACTGGTCATAAATATAGCCAAAAAATACAGCTATCTCGGCGTTCCGATGCTGGACCTGATCGAAGAAGGGAACCTGGGGCTGATAAAGGCAGTCGAGAAATTCAATCCCAACAAGGGATACCGTTTCTCGACGTACGCGGCATGGTGGATCAAACAGTACGTCACCCGCGCCATCGCCAACCAGGGGAAAACCGTGAGGATCCCGGTGTATGTCGTGGAGCTCCTTATGCAGTTTAAGAAGGTTTCCGAGCTTCTTTCGCACAAGTATAAACGGAAGCCGCGGCTCCGGGATATAGCCAAACGTATGGGTATCCCGATGCGCCGTGTAAAGCAGCTCGATGAGATGGCCTCGAGCGTTTCAAGCCTTAATGCCCCGGTCGGCGACGACGGGACGACCGAGCTTATGGACCTCCTGGAAGACGATCGCGTCTCCACAACGGTCGATGAGCTGTCGAATTTTCTTGTCCATGAACGGATCAAAGAACTCCTCAAGAACATGAACCCGCGCGAGCAGAAGATCATCGAACTCCGTTTCGGCCTTAAGGACGGGGTCCGCCGGACTTTGCGCGATATTGCCAAGCGGTTTAATTTGACGCGCGAGCGTGTGCGCCAGTTGGAATGCGTGGCAAAAAGAAAGTTGCGCGAGGCCCTCATGCAGCAGGACCGCGGCGAGGCGGTTACCGAAAACGACGTGCAGACAGTTCAGGCGGCCGCACCGGCTCAAAAAAAGATACAGCGAAGAAAGGCCGGAAAAGGCACAAAGAGTAAAGGGAAGAAAAGGGCAAAATAAGGAGAGTCGCCATGGAGACGCTCAAAGAGCATATAAGAAGTATCCCGGATTTCCCGAAAAAAGGCATTAATTTCCGCGATATTACTACCTTGATAGGGGACGGCCCTGCTTTTAAACGATCCATAGACCTTTTGTATAAGCGCTATAAAGATAAAGGCATAGACGCGGTCGTTTGTATAGAATCACGCGGTTTTGTTTTCGGCGCCGCTCTTGCGTATGCGTTAGGATGTGCGGCAGTCCCGGTCAGAAAAAAAGGAAAACTTCCCTATAAGACTCTACAGGCAACCTATGCCCTCGAATACGGGACCGATACGCTTGAAATGCACGAGGACGCCCTGAAAAAAGGCAATAAAGTTGTTATCGCCGACGATCTCCTGGCGACCGGCGGGACAGCCAAGGCAGTTATCGAGCTTGCGGAAAAACTCGGGGCAAAAGTTTTTGAACTTGCCTTTATTATCGAGCTTGCCTCTCTCGGCGGCAGGAAAAAACTCGAAGGGTATCAGGTATATTCTCTGGTCACGTACGACAGCGAGTAAAAAATCCTTCCATCTTTTCGGCCACAATCTCGCGCTCCTGGTCCACGCTGATGACATGATAGGAATTATAAAGAAAGATCATTTCCTTTATTTCCGAACTGACCCGGTCGTAGATATACTTTGAATTTTTTATGCTGGTCATGTCGTCGTCCTTGGCCTGGATGGTCTGGAGCGGCGCCTTTATACCGGGCAGTTTTGTTTTCAGATGTCTGACAAGGCATTGTAGCTGGTAGAGGAGGGTCAGCGGGATGAAGGGGTAACCGTACTGCGCGACATTGTCGATATTGTCCAGTCGGGCGTTATGGTAATACTGGTGAATACGGTTTTGTATATGCTCATTCCTGACGCCGTACGGCGGTTCCTCCTTATAATAACAAAAATATTTTAACGGCGTATAATATGCCAGCGGAAGAAAAAATGCCGAAAGCGGCGTGTTCCAACCGTCGTAGTAAAGTGTCGGCGCAAGGCACGTGACACCGGATACCCTATCCTTAAAATCATGAGCCAAGACGAGCGCCAGAAGGGCGCCCATCGATAACCCGGCAACGAAGAGGTGGTCGCAGTCTTTGGCCAGACCGTCGCCGGTCAAGGCTGCGCGGACCGATCCGTAAAAATCCTGCCATCTCGCGTTCTTCAAAACACCGAGCGGTTCCCCGTGATACGCAAGTCTCGGGCACACTACCGAATACCCTTTTTTGTTCAGATACGTCGCCAGAAATCTCATCTCGTGCGGAGTCCCGGTCAGGCCGTGTATCAATATGACGGTACAGTCATTCTTTCCGGCGAGCGAATAGCCGTTTTCCACTGTTCCGGTATCGTCTGTCTTCGGAGCGTTTGTCAGATAAGGAGTCCGTGAAAATACGATCGACATAGTTTTACACCGGATATGATAACGGTAAAATGACGGTGAATAACGATCCTTCGCCGGGTTTGCTTTCCACGGTGATGGTCCCTTTATGGACTTGCGCGATAGCCTTGGCAGTGCTTAACCCGAGCCCAAAACCTGTCTTCGCCTTATGCGGACGGCTCGTCTGGTAAAACCTGTCGAAGATATAGGGCAGATCGTTTTCCTCGATCCCTATACCGGTATCGCGTACCGTAACGACGGCATTTTTTTTATCGTTGTGCGCGGACACGGTTATCGTGCCTTTTCGGCGGGTATATTTGACGGCGTTGTCCAAGAGCGACTGAAAAAGTTCTTTAAGGCGCTTTTCGTCGCCGTCGATAATGATCGAATTAATAAGGATGGACGACGTGGCAATGTCCTTTTCGGTTGCCTGCGGTTTAACGGCGGCAAGGATTTCGTCGATAAGATTCACCAGATTGACTTTTCTGATCTCAAGCGGTATGCGGTTATTGTCGAACCTGGCCAATGTTTCGAGGCTCTCGATGACCTTGGAGCATGTCGCGATTTCGCTCAAGGCGCGTTTTGTCAGGGGCTCGATCTCCTTGGGATCGTGATGCTTTTTTAACGTATCCAGGCATTCTTTTTTTAATGCGGCCAGGGGCGCTTTAAGCTCATTTGAGATAGCCTGTATAAAACTCTGCTGGGACGAGAACGACCGGTCGAGCCTTTCAAGCATGTCATTAAAAGTGTCGCCCAGCCTTTTTAACTCGTCTTTTGTATCCGGTATATGGACCTTTAGTTTCAGGTTCTCAGCGGTCGTGTGTTCCAGCGTCGTGATCATGGTATCGACCGGTTTCAGGGTAAGTTTGACCAGAAGGATGCCCGGTATGCCCGCCAAGAGTACGGTAAGCGGTAAAAGGATGAGAAGCCCTCCGATAAGTTTTTGCTCTGCCAGTGACAGAAGTTCTATGGGGCCGGCTACTTCGACATGGTACAGGACCTTATTATTCTGAATA
>JAQURW010000142.1 GCA_028715425.1 Candidatus Omnitrophota bacterium | reverse complement strand
AAAGGCGGCTGCCGCAGGACGGCAGGATCAAAATAAAGGTCGAGGATACCGAGATCGATCTCAGGGTGTCGATACTGCCGTCTGCATACGGGGAGGCGGTGGTTATCAGGATCCTGGCGACCAATATACTTTTCGGGCTTGACCTTCTCGGATTTCTTAAACGGGACCAGGCCGTTTTCGAAAAACTGATCCAGCAGCCGCACGGTATTATTTTCGTGACCGGGCCTACGGGAAGCGGTAAGACGACGACCCTCTATTCGGCCTTGAGTAAAATAAATTCGAAAGAAAAAAAGATCATTACGATCGAAGACCCGATCGAATATCAATTAAAAGGGGTCATTCAGATACAGGTCAACCCCAAAATAGGCCTTACTTTTTCGCAGGGCCTGCGATCGATGTTGCGCCATGACCCGGATATCATGATGGTGGGAGAGGTGCGCGATTATGAGACCGCCGAGATCACCATACGGGTAGCTCTGACCGGGCACCTTGTTTTCTCGACCCTGCATACCAATGATGCGGCCGGAGGAGTGACGCGGCTTGTCGATATGGGCATCGAGCCGTTCCTGGTTGCGTCGTCGGTAAACGCCTTTCTCGCCCAGCGCCTGGTGCGGGTGATCTGTCCGCACTGTAAGGCCGACGTCAAACCGAACGCGGAAATGCTGCGGGAATTCGGCCTGCCGGCCAAGGAGTTGTCGCGTATTACCGTGTTCGAGGGGAAGGGATGCGAAGCGTGTAAATATACGGGATATCAGGGAAGGACCGCGATCTATGAGATCCTCGTCGTTACGGATGCCCTGCGAAGTCTTGTCCTCAAGCGTTCGTCTTCGGACCAGATCAAGGCCATGGCTGTCGAGCAGGGTATGCGCACACTCAGGCAGGACGGCTGGGAAAAGATCATGAGCGGGATCACAACCCCGTCGGAAGTCATACGGGTGTCACAGGTCGAGGACATCGGAGAATAACCATGCCGAAATATATTTACCGGGCGAAAAAGAGCCCGACAGAGATGGTCGAAGGGACGGTCATGGCCGATAACCGAAATGCCGCTATCCAGAAATTATCCCAGGAGGGTTTTTTTATCCTTTCGATCGACGAATATATACATTCGGTCGAGGCGATGAAAAAGACCAAGCGCCTTATCCGGGGCAGGGTCACCTTAAAAGACATTACGTACTTTACCAGGCAGCTCGCGGACCTCGTCGGGAGCGGCCTGACCATCGTGCGCGCCCTTGAGGTCGTTATCGACCAGACCTCGAACCGCCGGTTGCGGGATGTCGTTGCCGATGTCCGTGATTCGTGCGTCGACGGTAACCCCTTGTCGACGGCGCTGGGCCGGCACCCTGCGGTATTTTCCAAACTTTTTATCAGTATGGTGAAATCAGGGGAGGCATCCGGCGGGCTGGAAGAGGTCCTGATACGTTTTGCGGAATTTAACGAGAAACAGGTGGAGGTCAGGGCGCGGACACGGTCGGCACTTGTCTATCCGGGCCTGATGGTTGTCGTCGGGATAGGAACCCTTACGCTCCTTTTCACCTTTGTCGTCCCGCGCATCATCGGCGTATTCAGTGACCTTAACCAAAGTCTTCCGGTGCCGACAAAGATACTATTGTCGATACACTCCTTTTTTGCCGATTACTGGTCGGTAATTTTGATGGGGGTGGCGATAGTATGGATAGTAGGCTCCAACCTGATCCAAACCGCCGAAGGAAAAAAGAAGATGGACGCCGTGCTTATTTCCCTGCCGCTTATCGGGGGGTTTATTCAAAAATCGGAGATAGCGCGGTTTAGCCGTGTCCTGGCGACTCTGCTTCAAAGCGGTATTCCGCTTTTGGAAGCGCTCGGGATAGTTTCCGGTGTTATGGGAAATTCGGTCATGCAAGGAGAGATCGATGGGGCAACTGAGATGATCAAAGAAGGGGCAAACCTGACGCGCGGTTTCAGGGATACCAAAATATTTCCGGTGTTTGCGCTTAACATGATAGCGGTCGGCGAAGAGAGCGGCCATCTCGAACAGTCGCTGTTCAAAGTGGCGGATACCTATGAACGGGAAACCGATGCGCAGGTCAAATTCATGATGTCGCTTATAGAACCCGTGATGATCATTACCATGGGTATCATTGTCGGATTTGTTGTTATCGCGATGCTCTTGCCGATATTTGAGATCAATTTTATGATTAAATAATCGAAGCCGGGATGATAAGGAGGACGACGACCATGAAGAACCGAGGATGCCGAAAAGGATTCACCCTGATAGAGCTTTTGATCGTTATTACCATCATCAGTATCCTTGCCGCCATGGTTGTCCCGCGGTTGGCCGGGCGGTCCGAACAGGCGCGTACGTCGGCGGCTAAGGCAGATGTCCTGGTGAACATACCGTCGGCCCTGGATATGTTCGAACTCGACACAGGAGGGTTTCCGACGACAGAGCAGGGGTTGAATGCCCTTTTGAGTAAACCCGCCAACGTCACCAACTGGAAAGGGCCGTACCTGAAACGGGTGCCCCGGGACCCGTGGGGACATATCTATCAGTACCGCTCCCCGGGTACGCATAACCCCGACTACGATGTTTTTTCAAACGGGAAAGACGGCAAAGAGGGCGGCAATGACGATGTTACGAATTGGGAAGCCGATACGGGACAGACAGAGTAACCGGTCCATCCGAAACCGTTCATGATAAAACCGCGCGGTTTTACTCTCATAGAACTCGTGCTTGTCATACTTCTTATATCCGTTCTTATCGGCCTCTCAACGCCGCAATTTAAGAATACGTACGAAGGACTTGAACTCGATAACTCATCGCGTGACCTTGCCCAGATTATGAACTTTGCCCGTGAGATGGCGGTGGTGAACAGGGAGAACTACAGGATATTCATCGATCCCGGAGAGCGGGTATACTGGCTTGAACGATATGACGCCTCGAACGAGCCCGCCGGCTATAAGCGTTTTGCCGGGAGGTTCGGGAAGGCATTCCGCATTTCCGGGCGTCTCAGCGTTTTGTCGAGCGGCAACGAGGCTGTTTTTTATCCCGACGGACATTCGGATGAACTGCGCGTTGTGTTGGCCTCGAAGGCCGGAGAAAAACGTTCTGTCACGGCCAAGCCGGGAGGGGAGATCGTTATCAGTGAGCAAGGGATCGAATAGACAGGGCTTCCTTTTATTCGAGGTCATGATCAGTATCGTTATCGTCATGACGATACTGATCGTCGTGGGCCGGGCCTTAGCCGCCTCACACCGGGCACTGACGTTATCCGGAGATCTCGTGCGTATTCGGCCGCTGGTCGATGAAAAAATGCTTCCGTTTAATG
Organism: Candidatus Omnitrophota bacterium; assembly: GCA_028715425.1. Lineage (GTDB taxonomy): Bacteria > Omnitrophota > Gorgyraeia > JABMRN01 > JABMRN01 > JAQURW01. The sequence goes on along the minus strand of JAQURW010000142.1, from coordinate 3,146 downwards.
ATACCGGCAAGGCCAGGATTGGCGAGGCCGGCGGCGAGTTCCAGCCCCCGTATGATGATTACGCCTGGGATATCAAGGTAGAGCCGCTTGCCGGATCTGCCTTGAACACCCTGACCGTTTCCCTTTCGAAACGAAAAGAGCGACAGTCTCCTATTTTTGCCGTATCAACCTATGCTAAAAATGATGAGAGCACGCAAACACCGTGAGGTTGGTTTTACCTTTATCGAATTAATGATAGGGCTTTCGATCTTTGCCCTGGTTGCGGTCACGATCTACCAGACCCTTCAGGGCGGGATCCAGATGTGGCATGCCGGCGAGGGCCGCATGGCGTATAACCAAAAATTGCGCCTATTTTACAGTACGATCGATGAAGATGCCGCCAGCATGGTCCCGTTCTCGATGATAACCCCCGAGTGGGCTCCGGACCGTATCGTGTTCATTGCCCTGACCAAAACGTCCGATACGACAATGACGCAGAAACTGATGAGCAAGATTACGTATTCCTTTGATCCGGCCACGCGGCGACTTGTGCGAAGCTCGTCGACAGCCGGCGCGGGCTTTAATGACGCCAATGCCGTCGACAAGACCATGCTCGATAACGTGGAGGGCGGGAACTTTTCGTTCTGTTTTTTTTCAGACGAGAACGGCTATGAGTGGCGCGACGCGTGGCAGGCGGCCGATAAATCCCCGCGGGCCGTGAAGGTCAGTGTAGACCTCGGTAACAAGGTAACGAACAGCACTGAACATATCGAAAAGATCGTTTTTATCCCGACAGGCGAGATGGGGAAGCCGTCATGAAGAAAAATGGCGCAATTCTTGTCACATCGCTCTGGATCGTGACGATCGTGTCGCTCGTGGCCCTCGGTGTAGGGTTCAGGTCCTCTCTCGAGATGCGGCTGACACGGTATAGCTTTGACAGCCTTGAGGCGGTATATCTGGCAAGGGCCGGCATTGTAAAGACCTTGTCCGTTTTGTCGCTGGACACACGTCCGGAGTACGACAGCGCATTTGAGTGCGGGATATCCATGCCTGAAGATGAGACCGTTACGCTTACCGGCCTCTTCGGGCCCGCGGACACGATGACGGGAGGAGGGACCTTTAGTGTCTATGACCAGGGAACGGGCGGAAACCAAACTGTGTGGGGTCCTGCCGATGAGGAGAGGAGATTTAATATCAATTACAGTAAATCGACAGCGGGGAACCTTGAAGAATACCGGCGGATGTTCGGATTGTTGTCGCCTGATATGACCCCGGATATTATCAATGCCGTTATCGATTGGCAGGACCAGGATTCGAACGCGCTGCCCGGAGGCGCTGAAGACGCCGACTATGAAAGAGACGGCCTCATGGGCGCTAAGGACGGCGATTTTGAAACGGTCGAAGAGCTCGCGCTGGTCAAAGGGGTAACCCGTGAACTGTATAATGACATTAAAAAGTATATAACGGTTTATGGCGACGGGAAGATCAATATCAATACCGCTCCTTTTCGCGTATTGGCTGCGGTCATCGGCGACGGGACCGGCCAATACGACGAACTTATCGCCAATATCATACGTACACGCGCGGGCCCCGACGGTATCGAAGGCACCAGGGACGATGCGGTGTTTACCGACATGACCGGTGTCATCGCGACGGCTAAGGAAAATTTCGAGCGGCAGCGTCTCACGTCTCTGGCAGGCTATTTTAAATTTACTTCGAATGTCTTCAGGATCGTGACCCATGGCACCGTGCGCCGTATCGATAAGGATGTCACATGCGTTTATGATAGGAAATCGGCGCAGGAATTTGTGCTCAAATACTACGAAGAGGAGTGACCGTTATCCTGAAAGAACTCCCCCGCACGGGGTAGTTCTTCAGGATAATTCTTTGATAGTTTGATTTTTGTAGGTATAATACTATTCGAATCTTATGAATACACCCAAACTGTTCACCAAAGACGATATCCTTGCCTTAGAGATCACCGACGGTGTGCTTAAGCTTGCCCAGGTGACCTTTAAAAAACATAAGCCGGCCCTGACGCTGGCGAGCAGGGTTTTCTCATCAATGAGTACCGAGGCCAGGGCTAAAGATATAGAAGGCCTTTTGGCATCGCTGGGAGGGGCCAGAGGCACGCTCGTCTTCACGATCCCCCGTCATATGGTCATGACCCGGTTTATAGAACTTCCTTCGATCAATGACAACGAGATCAGGGCTATGATCGAAGTCGAAGCGTTGAAACATACGCCCTATGCCAGCGACGATATTATCCACAGTTATAAGGTTATCAGGAAGGATCCCGGCGGATATTCGCAGGTGCTCCTGGCGATCGTTAAGAAGGAGCAGATCGACGAATATACCGCCATCGCCCGGATATTGAACGTCACCGTCGATAAAATAGCGGTAGGCGCCGAATCTCTTGCGGCATGGCTCGACGTTGTCATGAAAGGCGAGCTCAAGCGCCGTAGTGGGCACCGCCTTCTTGCCAATATCGACAGCCGGCAGGTAAGTTTGATATTTCTCGACGGAGAGAATCTTACTTACACAAGGGCGTTTAAGCTCAGCGGTTCGATGCCGCAGTCTGGCAATGCCCCCGATCTCGGGGCTGCAGTCAATGAGATCGTAAAAACCCTTACGGCATATCAACGGCAAAAAAATGCCGCGCTTGAGGATATCATGGTCACCGGCGGGGCAGGCCTCGCGCATGCGCTGGCGCCGCTCCTTCGATCAGCCTCAACATTTTCGGTCAGCGAGGTCGCGCAGACCATGAATATCGATTGTGTAACGTCTGAGGCGGATATGGCGGGCTCCTCTTTTTGTGAAGTCATCGGACTGGCCCTGGTCGCCGACAAAGTGACCATGAACCTTTTGCCTCAGGATATTATCCGCCGGCATGAGGAAAACAAAGTTAAAAAGGATATTATTCTGACGGCCGTTTTAGGGGTTCTGACGATCGCGCTTATATCCGGACTTGCTGTTAAGGATATAATACAGAAGACGGCCATCGTGAACAAACTCGACGAAGAATTAATGCTTATAAAGCCCGGGGTCGATAAAATAAAAAAGATGCAGGATGATGTCGCGATCGTCAAAGAAGCCACGGCCGGAAGGCCGGCTGCGGTCAATATCCTGCGGGAGGTCTATAGTCTGACGCCCGAAGGCATCAGCTT
>JAQURW010000141.1 GCA_028715425.1 Candidatus Omnitrophota bacterium | reverse complement strand
AGATCAGGGACGTGGCATGTGCGGTAAGGCGTTGACCCAGCGCCTTTATGCTGAAGTGCCCGTTTATGGTGAATGTGCCGCGCCAGATATCGCGTACAATACTCAGAATGCCGGTAATACCCTGCCCATTCTCGATCAGATCAACGCGGTTATCGATATTCCAGCGCCGTGAATTATAGAGCAGGCTTTCAACCTTGCGCTTTTCGTTCAGAAAATGCGTTTTTTGATCGGGTGTTATCCCCCGTTGTGCGGCCAGTTTTTTGAAACGTTTTCTGTCCCGTTTAAGATCCTTGGGGCTGATACCTTCCCCGCGCCGCAGACGGTCCGATAAGCGGTCAAGCGTCGACTCCATCATCATGAATCCGACGGTTTGTTCCCAGAGATACCTCCGCTGGGGACGGTCCTCAACGTCTATAAGATTAAAGGTATAGGGACTGACACCCAGGACAACGAGCATGGCGTTTGCCTGATTATCGGCATAAGGTTTTGTCTGTGCCTTCATGGGGATCCTGCGGTACAGATCATGTGTATAGAACGACACCGGTATAATGGTCGGCGCGTTGCCCATACGGGTAGCGGTTAAACTGATATCGATTTTTTGCGGGACACGGTGTTTCCGCTGGGCTTCGGCGACTGCCTTATTGGTTGCGTTGTCTTTTGCCTCGCCTGCTATGATAGCCCTTGTCCCGGGATATCCGCTTGAGGTTATAACATTGCAGACCCTTTCAACGACTTCTTCTTCGCCGAATGTCGAGACGACCAGCGTGACATACGGGAATATGCAGGTAGTCGATCTGAGTGTTTCCAGTTCCTCTTTCCGCAACAGTTTTTCGATCTCTGCCGGCGGCAGGGCATTAATGGGTGTTTGCGTCCGCGACTGAAGTTCGGCAGCGGTCAGCCTGCGGTCCCCCATATCGGGATCGTTGAGTGCCGCGATCATTTCGTCCGTGGTAAGGTCCGGATGGTCGGGTATTTCTTTAAGCCTTTTAAGCTCGTTCCATTCAAGGCACTGCACGATCTGGAGCGTTGATAGCTGATCGATAGAGGCGGCCCCTGTCCGCCTGAGAATTTCCGCAGCTGTGACCGGCACTGTCGCCGGCACCGCCGGATGACCCGGGGTCGCCGGTATAGCCGGGGCTGTCATGTCGGCACGGTTCAATGACTTGACCAGCTTCGTCTTAAATTGCTCCGGAAGATTGGTCAGGAACAGGAAAAAATATCCGTCGTATTCGAAGAGCGGCGCGTGATAGTCGTCTTCGGCCTGGCGGTTTGTCACCGGGTCGATCTTGGGCCGTATCATATAGTCGATCAGTTCGCGGTAGCTGACGGTATTCAGGATATCCTGTGCAGATAAATGTGTTATCGACGCATCTTTCGCCTGCCGTTTATTAAGGAGGGCTTGAAGCCGCCGGTCAACGACTCCCGCTGCGCGGGCCTTGACCGGGTCCGGGTTATTGACGGCTGCATTATGTATTACGGCGACGATCTCTCCGGCGATAGCATCCTGGCAGCTTTGTTTCAGGAAACTGATACTATTTACAAGGTCGTTCTTGACCGTCTGTACCATACTGGTCTGCAGGTGAGTGAAGAAGAAACGCCCGACAACCGGTAGTCTTGCCAGGCGCGGCGCTATGCCGTTAATAAAGCTATAGATCGAAAGATTATGTTTGTAAATGAACTGAAGCGCGAATGCCGCAAAGAATATAGTGTAATAGCCGATGAACGGGAATGAGGAAGGCGTTACCGTAAATTCGCGGTATTGCGGTATCAGGTTAAGTATCGGAACGTGCGTGAAAATATCGGTCATGCCGTAGCAGGCTATTCCTATGAATACAAAGAAGGCCAGCGATAGTAACAGCATGGTCGAAAATGTCCAGAAGTAGCGGACAAACATGGGTATGAAACCCGATCGCCATCCAAAATCGCGTTCATGTTCTGCCATATCCTGAATATACTGCGGCTCGGTCTTATTAAGATACCTGAAATTGTTTTCTGCCTGCACCTGTTCGGCGATCGCGCGGGCGAGTTGTCCCTGCCGCGTCGAAAGTACCTGAGCGACCTCAGCCTCGTCGTTTTCGTTGTCAGCGAGGCTCGATGCCTGGCGGTATTGCGAATAGATGTCCAGTAAAAGTACGTTAAAGAACAGTTCCATCTTTGACCAGTCGACCGACATGAACATCGATTGTGCGCCTGCGGCGACCTGATCGGGCGTTTTCTTGTGGAACTCGACACGCCGCGCTTTATCGATGGGGTTCATATATGAGAAGAACCTGGTCCACATCCTGTTACCGGCCCCTTCGCGTATTTCCCGCTCGACAAGATCCAATTCCTGTTCGATGCCCCAGACAAGGTCTACGAGGTCATAGTACGTCACACCGTCATCCTGGAAGAGCGCGCGGTGGCCGTCTTTCGAGCCGCAGCGCTCGGGATTTGCAGGGTGGCCGTCAATCCATGTTGAGCGGTACGGAGACGGCATAAGTGTTTCCTGCGCGTCTCTGATCGTATGTGTCGGAAGGTCCTGTTTTATATACGGCGGAAGTTTATCGATCATCCCCTTGACATTATCGATGCTGGTCCTTGCCCGCCCGATAATGCGCATCTGTATCTCGCGTTGTGACTCATGTTTTAATTTTGAAGCCGAAAATACCGATGTTAAATAGCGGCGGTTCGCGTATATAGTCAGAAGCAGCCCCAAGGTTCCGTACGCGATCAAGGCTAACTGATGCGTAAACGCAAGGGACGGAACGAATTTTGCCGCGATAAGGAACAGTGAACCGATGAATCCCCACCCAAGGCCTTTTACGTTAAAATCGTTTGCCTGATTAAGGATAGCCTGAGATGCGAGGTCAAAATCGATGACATCCATGTCGGCATTCATCCTTTTGTGCCGGTACTCGAGGGGATTATTGTTGCCCATCATGTTGTGGAGCCAGTCGAATGAAAGCGTTCTAAAAATATCCCTGGCAGTGAGCTCAGCCATAACGATGCGGTCGTCCGGAATAGGCGTCGGCGATATTCGCGCAAGTACCTCGCGTTTATGGTGGATATCGTCTTTTATTCTTTCGATAATAAGCTGGTCGGTTACACCGAGCGCATGAAGATTGTCCAGGAGTTGGGTTTTGAAGGCCGCTCTCTGGTCCGGTGCCATGACCGTGTCGATAAACTTGTATACTTCATCCAGCGACAGGTCGAAGGCCGCGATATAATCGTAATGATAAACGGTTATCTGGCCGTTGTCATTTTTGTCGACCAGATTACGGCGTTTGCATATCTTTTTTCTCATATCTTCCGGCAGGGCGGCTATCATCGCCTCGTTGGTGATCCCGAATTCGTTGATAAGATGTACGAGAGCCTTTGTGCGCAATGCACCGAGTTTATAACGGTTGACCGTGGCCTTGGCAAAGTCAAGGAGGTTCCTGGTCCCGCCATGCGCATAGACCAGTTTTTTCATTTTTTCAAATTCCTGCTCTGTCAGGACCTCGGCTATATCCGTGAGTTTTAATTTCGAATTTCTGATCCACACATTATAATCAGGACGGTTTGTCCGTTCCAGGATCTCAGCCGGGGTTATTATGTTCCTGTGTACCATTTCGTCAAGTACGGTCGTTTTCAGAATGTTATCTTTGACCTTAAGAGCCTTATTATAATAGTCGACTGCCCTGGTGGTCTTGAATCGTTCCAGGAGTGCCAGGTCGTCGTTGATCCCCCCTATGAGTCCTTTTCCTTCATTCTGTATGTCTTCCAGGGTTTTCATGATGTCGGCAGGGCTCATCGGCAGAGCTGCGGCCGGCCGGGGGGCCTGAGCTTGCGCTCCTGCCTGAGGCGCGGCTGGTGCTCCTGCTGCCGGGATTTCCGGCGGCAGGTATGTATGCGCCCTCACTTTTGTGATTAAATACGTCACCACGGCGTGGGCGATGACAACGGCGAGTACTATGGCGGCGGCAATGACAAGCGCCTGATTGACAGGATCGCTTACGACCGACTGGAACCATTGACCAGCTGTGGCAAGCGTGCCGGCCGGTGCTGCCTCGCCTGCAACTGCCTGAAGGGCTTCACGGGCAGCTTCGATAGGCGCTTGGCTCCCTTGTGCGAATAATGATGATGCCCCGCGTCCTGAAAGGAACAGGCATACGACGATGAATGAGCCTATCCTGAACCCCCAATTTCTGAACCGGTTGAGGAAAGCACCCTTATCGGTGCCGGGGCCCTCTTGAGTGGTCCCCATGGTTCTGATCTGGGTCTTGATGGCCGAGCGGGTTTCTTTAAGTGCGGCATTGAAATTTTTACTGTTGGCGATATTCATCGCATGGGCAGAAATGAACTTTGCGATGTCCATGCCCTCTTCGGATGAAATACTGACCGAAGGCCTGGTGCCCTTGGGGTTTTTAAGGCGCAGGTTCGCAAATTCCATTATTTCTGGAGATGTGCCGATGGCATTGAAGGCATTGATGTAATTGATGAATTCGTCTTTTGTCCTGAGCTTATCATTATTAAAGGTCTGTTCGCTCGGGTCTTTAGGGGTTCCGGTCCGCGGATATCCCAGGAAGAATATCCAGAACCATTTGCCGATGTCTGCCGGATCCTGATAATCGATCGTGAACGGATAGTTCGCGTTCGTGACCGTGAATTCGGCAAGGATGCGTTTTGATAGTTCCTGCGCGTCTTTTCTGTTCAGGTTGAGATCTTTCGATTGACGCATTATCTGCGCCTGGATGATGAGGTTGTTGACGACCTCTTGTTTCTTTTCACCGTCCTGGTCGTGCATGGTATCGAAATCTTCTATTTGTTTGAGCCCTGACAGGAGCTTCATGAACACCAGGAAATTTTCCATAGAGAGGCCGAGCACGGTTTTATAATCCAGGAGTGTCGATATAAGCTGCTGGTCTGCCAGGTCCCGCAGATCGAGATAACGGCCGTAGAATTCCTGCGCGATGGCGCGTGTGCGTTCAAGGTCCACCATGGGGAACAGGCAGTTCGTGTATTCACTGCGCGTATTCTTAGTTTGGTCGATGACTTCTTTAATGACCTGTATCGTTCCCGGCCGCACGAATACGTAATCGGTTACTTGGCGGTTGCCTACCGTCAGCTTGCCTATTCCGATACGGTTTCCTTGAGGGCGTCTGTATTTAAAGTTCGTTGTGCGCTTAAAAGAGCCGTCAGCCTTTTCTTCGGTCTTTTCGGAGATCTGGTACCCTATGTTCTCGCCGTCAACGCTGGTAAGTCGCCAGGTAAATTTTGATACCAGGCCTTCACGCATCATCTTTTCAGAGGTAAGGTACCATTCGTCCGGCGCACGGAGCTGGTTGGTCCTGAGTATCTCGTATTCCCTCTGGAGTATGACTTCATAGCGGTTATTTTTAGTTTCTTCAAGATAATAAATGACTTTACGCTGGCCTTCGAAATAGATACGGCGCGCGCGTTTGCTTGCGGTCGGCTCCTGTTTAAATATCAGTTTGCCGAACGGGTCATCCACGCTGATGACGTATGATACGGTCTTCTTTCCGTTTATATGTCTTATGCGCGTCTCGACGCTTAGTTTGCTGTTCGAAGGTACCTGTAATTCATGTGACTTGCCGTCCGAGAGCGGTATCGATTCGGGAAATACGACCACCGGCCTTGCGAGCGGTTTTCCGCTGTCGTCCGCCCCTTTTATAATAAAAGCCTCTCCGGTCTCTGCGATAGTGACGGTTTTCGCGGGGGTACCGCTTACGATGGGCATCGAACGGTAATGACGTTCATTCCGTTCGTTGGTCTTGACGTTTGTGGTATCGACATCGGCATAGACCCCTCTAACAAGGCCGTCTTCAATGACGTGGGACGACTCGATCAGAGACGGCGTTGGCTTTGCCTCGTTGCGAAAACGCCGCAGGAAGCTTTCCTTTCCTTCCCGGATAGCGCCTTTGGTGCCGTCCAGCCGGTTATAAGAAAAATTGTCTTCTTTACGTATTGGTTTACTGACATGGTCTTCATAAAGGTAAACGCCGCTTTGCGGGGCCGCTTCATCCCGATACTGCCATGCCTTGCTTGTCCTGAATTCCCACATAAACCGGTCATAATACGTGCTTTTGTCGCGCAAATAGCCGTATTGGTCGTACAGATCGATGGTTATGATGTTTGTCAGGGTATCATAATAGATATCCGTTACCCATGCAGCCCCTATTTCGCGTTTAAAGATGACCTTGCCTTCGGTATCGAGTACCTGATAACTACGGGTGCCCGGGACGGGTTTTTCTCCGGGGTTTTGTTCGTTCAATTCAAAAACTTCGAGCCTGCCGCAAAAACTCCCGGGCGGGATACTATGCCCGTTTATCGTGACCAGGCCTTTACCGCGGATCTTTATATCGACCGGTTCGATCTTATGTAAGGAGCCTTTTTCGTTGATACCCGCAAAGAATGCCGTCAGTGCTTCGGGATTGGCAGGCTGAGTGGCGGACGGGGCGGGATAGAATTCCACATTACCGTTTGCGGCC
>JAQURW010000140.1 GCA_028715425.1 Candidatus Omnitrophota bacterium | reverse complement strand
CCTCCAGCGCCATGAAGAAGCGCGAGCTTCCCGGGTCGCCCTGGCGGCCGGAGCGCCCGCGCAGCTGATTGTCGATGCGGCGGGATTCATGGCGCTCCGTTCCGATGACAAAGAGACCGCCCAGCTCGACGACCTTTTCGTGGTCGGCCTTTTGTTTTGCGCGGTATTCCTCAACATACTTCATAAAAACCTTATCGCGCTCTTCCCGGTTCTCGATGGCAAGCCGGTTGACCGCATCCTGGGCGAGGGATTCGGCGTTCCCGCCGAGAAGGATAGCGGTCCCGCGACCGGCCATATTCGTCGCGATCGTCACCGCACCCAGGGCGCCGGCCTGGGAAACAATATGGGCTTCCATTTCGTGGTACTTCGCATTGAGCACATTGTGCGGGACACCCCGCTGATGCAAAAGTCTGCTCAAGACCTCGGACTTCTCGATCGATATTGTACCTACCAGGACCGGTTGCTTACGCTCGTAGAGCTTACCGATGAAATCGCAGATCGCCTTAAACTTTTCTTTTTCTGTCTTATAGATAACGTCCGGATGGTTTTCGCGCCTGAGCGGCCGGTTGGTCGGGATAACCAGGACTTCGAGCGAGTATATTTTTTCGAATTCGGCAGCCTCGGTTTCCGCCGTCCCGGTCATGCCGCTCAATTTCTCGTACATCTTAAAATAGTTCTGCAGCGTCACCGTCGCATGGGTCTGCGTCTCCTGCTGGACCTCCACATGCTCCTTGGCCTCAAGGGCCTCATGGATCCCGTCGGAATAACGCCGCCCCGGCATAAGCCTGCCGGTGAATTCATCGACGATCAGGATCTTGTTATCCTTGACGACATAATCTACGTCTTTATGGAACAGGACGTACGCCTTGAGAAGCTGCTTGATACTGTCGATCCGCTGTTCCTGTTCGACATACTGTTTGGTCAATTCCTCTTCCTTTTTCAGCTTATCTTCGCCCGTTAACGATTCATCGGCTGCAAGTTGGGCGATCTTCGATGCGATATCCTCGATCAGGAATTCGATACCGAACTTTTCGCGCATAAGGTCTTCGCCCTTCGTCGTGAACGAGACCTCCCGCGTCCTCTCCTCGAAACTGAAATAGAGCCCTTCCAGGAGCTCCATCCGTTCGCCTTCCATCATCTTAGAATCATAGCTCGCCGCTGCCTTATCCATGAGGCTCTTGACCCGCGTATCGTTCAGGATAATATCCAGGAACTCCCGTTCTTTGGGCGATCCTTTATGCAGGATGTAAAGGAGTTTCTTTGCCTCATCTTCGTTCTGGCCGCCCGCAGGGCCGGCAAGGACCTGCTTCAATTTTTGCAGGTAATCCTGGACCAGGTAATGCTGCATCTTGGTAATATGGTCGACGACGCCCCTGTTCTCGACAAAGGCCGTGTTAACGGTATCGACAGGGCCTGATATGATAAGCGGCGTCCTTGCCTCATCGATAAGGATACTGTCTACTTCGTCGACGATAGCGTAGTTGAACTTGCGCTGGCTCCTGTCATCCTTGGATATCACCAGGTTATCGCGCAGGTAGTCGAAGCCGAACTCGTTGTTCGTGCCATAGGTAATATCGCAGGCATATTGCTGCTGACGCGCCGCGACATCCATATCATGCTGGATTACACCGACGGTAAGGCCGAGAAATTCGTAGATCGGCCCCATCCATTCGCGGTCCCTTTTCGCCAGATAATCGTTTACCGTAACCACATGGACACCTTCTCCGGTAAGGGCATTCAGATATGCCGGCAGGGTCGCAACCAGGGTCTTTCCTTCGCCGGTCGCCATTTCCGCGATCTTGCCTTCATGAAGCACTATGCCGCCGATCATCTGAACATCAAAATGGCGCATGGTGACCGTCCTTGCGGCGACTTCACGCACGACCGCAAATGCTTCCGGCAGGATATCCTCGAATATCTTATTCTTGATATTCCGGATCTTTGCGCGCAGCTTATCCTTTTCCTCGGGAGAGGTCATCTGGCTGAGCTTTTCCTTATAACCGTCCAGGACAGGATCAAGCTCTTTTCTTTTTTCGGCAATATGCTTTTTAAACTCGTCGGTCTTTGCGCGGAGCCGGTCATCGGAGAGCGCGGCAAGGGATTCTGCGAATGAATTGATCCTGGCAATGACCGGCTTCAATCGCCAGAGCTGGCGCTCTCGGTGTGGTACGATTATTTTTTTAAGTATGTTTAACATGTTTCAGATCTGCCTCCAGGAACTCGTCAAGGCCGCCGTCCAGGACCCCGACCGCATCCGATGTCTCACAGCCGTTCCGATGGTCTTTGACCATACTGTACGGCTGAAGGACATACGAACGGATCTGGCTTCCCCATTCTATCCTCTTCTTTTCTTCATAGGCCTTGTTTACTTTTGCCTGGCGTGCTGCCATCTGGCGCTCATAGAGCTTTGCGCGCAAGAGGTGCATCGCCATCGCTTTATTTTTAAACTGTGAACGTTCGTTCTGGCATTGCACGATTATCCCGGTCGGCACATGCGTTATCCGTATGGCCGAATCGGTCTTATTGACGTGCTGTCCGCCGGCGCCGCCGGCACGGAACGTATCTACTTTAAGATCCGCCGGATTTATATCGATCTTTATATCGTCGGTAATCTCGGGAATAACATCGACCGACGCGAACGACGTATGCCGCCTTTTATTCGCATCGAACGGCGATATGCGCACCAGTCGATGTACGCCGGCCTCGCCTTTCAAGTACCCGTATGCGTAGGATCCCTGTATTATTATGGTTGCGTTCTTGATGCCTGCCTCTTCTCCGGCCAGGACATCCAGCCGTTCCACGGTGTGCCCTTTTGATTCAGCCCACCGTGTATACATCCGGAGGAGCATATTGGCCCAATCGCAGCTTTCGGTCCCGCCGGCGCCTGCATTGATGCTGAGGATAGCATTAAAGCTGTCCTCCGGCTGGTTAAGAAGGCTTTTGATCCTAAAGACAGCTATCTCTTGTTGTAATACCCCGATATCACGCTCAAGTTGCTCTATCGAAGAAGTATCGCCCTTATCGGTTATGGCAACGAGCTCGTCAAGATCGCGGTAATGCGCCTCCAATTTTATGAACGGATCCCTGAGCGCCTTCAGTTCCTTCAGGCGTTTAATGACCGTATTGGCCTTTTCCTGATTTTGCCAGAAGTGCGGTTCGCCGATGACAGTCTCAAGGTTCTCTATTTCGCCCGATTTTGAGGCGAGGTCAAAGACAGCCCCTTAGATCCAGGATCCGTTGGTGGAGTTCGTCAAGTTCCCGTTTTAAATCCTCGTGCATATGTTCCTTTTTAAGAAGATTATAACAGGCAACCGCGGTACGGTCAAGGGCGATAGTAGCGGCCACTTACTCGCTTTCGATATATTCCTTGGTCTCATGAAGCCCCCATATATTCTCTTTTGAAGTAACCCCCTTTACAATGTTATCGACAGCGGCCATCGCAGTCAACATTGAATGGTCCATATTATTATACTGGTGCATACCGTTCCTCCCGATCAAAAACAAGTTGTCGATTCCGTTCACAAAACTCCTGACCACATCGATATCCTTATACGAACCGAAATAAGCAGGGTATGCCTTGGGCATTCTGATCACGACGCTATCAAGGACATCATCCCGATCGATGAACCCTATGGTAATAAGATCTTGTACCGCAAACTGCGTTATATCCCCATCCGACCTCCGCCAAAACCTATCGCCCTCGTAGCAAAAAAACTCCAGCCCTAGCCAGACAGTATCCTTATCCTTAACAAGATAGGGGCTCCAATTGTTAAATACTTGAATCCTTCCGAGTTTAACATCTCTTTCCTGCACATAAACCCAGGTATCAGGAATAAGATCATTGTACGTCTTTATTGCGGTAGTATTCTTTATCGTAAGCTTTTTTACCAGCAGTCCGACAGTTATGAAATCCCGGTAGATAAGCCCATCGGCAACTTGACGCGCCGCAGAAGGGACCTCGCCGCCGAATCCGCATATAAGCTCTTTGATCGGCATTGTTGACAAGAAATAATCGCCGTCTACCACGGTCGGTTCCTTGTCGTTTTCGCCTTTCACCTGAATACCGGTCACACGGCCGCCACGGTAATTGACAGCTATGACCTTGCACTTAAGATGTATCTCTCCCCCCCGCTGGCGCACAATCCGCGCAACCTCCTCCCATAATTGTCCCGGGCCGAATTTCGGATACATAAACCGCGTGATCAAGCTGGTAGCTGTTTTTTTCTGCTCGAGCGAAACGTCCGGTACGAACAATATCTTCTTAAGCGCAGTTAAAACGATCTTTGTTATCGAAAGGCTTTTAATCCTCTGTCTGCCCCATTCCGCGCTAATCCGCCGGCATGATACGCCCCACACCTTTTGCGTATAATGTTTGAAAAAAGTAGCATACAATACCCTGCCAAATCGGTTGATGAAAAACTCTTCGAGATTATCCTCCTTTTTTAGGGGCCATACCTTCGCCTGGATATAACTCAACGCCATGGCAGCGATCTTCCCGATTCCAAGCTTCAAAAAGGTGCTGCTTTGCAGCGAGATGGGATATTCAAAAAAATGTCTCAGATAATAAATCCTTGAGATCCGGTTGCGCACCAGCATTACCTTGTCGGATCTCTCTAAGGAAAACGGGGCATCGGTCTCCGATAACGGAAAAATATTCAACCACCATTGCATGACCCTGTCGGATTTCGAAAAAAACCTGTGCCCGCCAATATCGATCCTATTGCCCTTATAGTGCACGGTCTTTGCGATACCGCCGATATCGCCGGTCATTTCGTAAATGACCGGTTTGACATCCGTACGCTTGAGTAACTCATATGCCGCGGTCAATCCCGCCGGTCCTGCCCCGAATATAATCGCTTTTTTCTGAGCCATCTTTTTTTTACCATCCGCGAAGCGAGCTCATCGGACACTCTCTTTCGGTCGCGTAATCCATTCAGGTTATTTATAAAACCATACAAACTGCCTCACTATGTCCAAAACAGGATTCATATTAAACGCGCGGACTTGCTCATATTCAGCGCAGCGAGAGCATGGAATATCGTCTCGATACGGCACCCGCCCCAGTATCATCTTTTTTGCGTAACCGTATTTTTCGCTGCCGAGGCACCTCTTAAGCCCGGACACAAACACATTCCCATAATCTCCATACACCCCTTCCCCGTTATGACAGCACCCCACGAGTCGTCCGTCACAAGTGATCTGGGGCGCATACCAAAGCTGATGGCAGGAAAACATATACTTCTTACGCGTCAGGCGTTCATATTCTTCAATAGAAGCATAGCCGAGCTCCTTCCGGATTCGCGTAAAGTTTTTCGGCGGGGAAAAGGCAGGGTCATGGTTATTAAGCTTTAAGACAAATCTCATACCCAAAGATTCGGCCATCTTCTTAGCATCGTCCGACTCATGCTCGTTGTGCCCGAATACGATAAACTGCCAGACCAGATGCGGAAACTCTGTTTTGTATTTTGACTTAAAGAAGTTTATCTTTTTTATATGACCGATAACGTCTTCGAGATTGCCGCCTCTCCGGTATATCCGATAGGTCGCATTGGTTGCGCCATCGATAGAAACCAGCATTACTTTAAACCGATATTTAACAATACATTCCAACAATTCATCGCTTGCGGTATTCAAATTAACTCCGCATCGGGCTGTCAGATTGATATTATTGTTGTAGGCATATCGAAGAATGTCTTTCAATTCGGGATTTAAAAATATTTCTCCCCGCATAGATATTTCAATATTCTTAAAATGAGGGTTCTCATCCGTTATTTTTTTAAAGTCTTTAAATTTTAAATATCCCCTTCCCTCTATCTTTAAAGGCTGTACGCATAAAAGGCATCTGAGTTGACATAGGGCCGAGGATTCAAGCCGCAAACTGTTCCCAATGGTGCCATATCGGAAATACGCTAATAGGCAACCCTTGGTAAACGCCCATGCACTGCCCGATTTGTGCTCAGAGCATAGATGTTGTATAGCGTGGATTATATTGTTTTTTCTCAAATTGTTTACGAACCGCCGCTATTATGAACCTCCCCATCCTTACGGGTGGGGCATTTTACCATCTTTTGACACGAAAAATCCTCGTTCCCAAAACATATGGTACTGCGTCTTACCTATACCATGCGCCTGCCGATGCAGTTTCATGCCCCATTATATCACGGAGCAGCAGGACGCGGTACCCTGTTTTCGCCCCTACCCTCACGGACGGTGAACTTCCGTGTGATCAGAGGGGATCCTCCCAGAAAGGTTGACGATCATCCGAACCCTAAGGCTCATGAAATTATAGCCAGGGAAACATATAATAGAATAGTCGAACGGCGTTAATGTTTTGTTTCGTAATTCAATAATTTTTTCTTGCGCGATATCCCCCGCGAATAACCGCCTATGGTGCCGTCCGACCGGATAACGCGATGGCACGGTATGATCACCGGATAGGGGTTTCTTTTAAGCGCCTGGCCGACGGCGCGGCAGGCCGCAGGGTTTCCT
>JAQURW010000139.1 GCA_028715425.1 Candidatus Omnitrophota bacterium | reverse complement strand
GCGTCGGCCTCGGAAAAACGCATCTTATGCACGCCATCGGCAATTATTGCTCCCAAAAAAACCTGCGGCTTAAGGTGCTTTATATTTCCAGCGAAGATTTTACCAATCAGCTTATCTCGGCGATCCAGACCCGCACAACGGATAAATTTCGGGCAACCTACCGGACCGTCGATGTGCTGTTGATCGACGATATTCATTTTATAGCCGGCAAGGAATCGACGCAGGAGGAATTTTTTCACACCTTCAACGCCCTGTACGATGCGCATAAACAGATCATCATGTCGAGCGACCGGTCGCCAAAAGAAATATCGTCTCTCGAAGAGCGTTTGGTATCGCGTTTTGAATGGGGCCTGGTCACCGATATCCAGCCCCCGGATTTTGAGACCCGCATGGCCATCCTGAAAAAAAAGGGCGAACAGGAAACTTTACAGATATCCGACGACGTTTTATATTTCCTTGCCGAAAACATCCGTTCGAATATCCGCGAGCTTGAGGGAGGGCTTATCCGCCTTGTCGCCTTTTCAAAGATGTTCGGGAAATCGGTTTCTGTCGACCTGGCAAAAGAAGTCCTCCGCGGGATGATCAAGGAAGGCTTAAAAAAAGTCAATGTCGATCTCATCCAGCGAAAAGTCGCGTCATACTTCAACCTGGTACCCGAAGACATGAAGGCAAAAAAAAGGACGCAGACCCTGGTATATCCGCGCCAGATAGCAATGTATTTAAGCCGGGAATTGACCGGCCTTTCGCTTCCGGAAATAGGGGCTTACTTTGGCGGGCGCGATCATACTACCGTTATTCACGCATGTACAAAGATCGAAAAGGCGATCAAAGAGAATGCGGATGTTAAAGACCTGGTAGATCATCTGATCAATGTTATTAAGGAATAGCCCTGTGGATTGCGGTATAAGTTGTGGATAAACAATCTTTATAACTGTTTATTTTTAAATAAGTTGCGGCGATTCCCACATATGAACAGGCTTACTATGACGACGAGAGTTATTATTTATAATAGTAGCCGAACTAAAGGAGACGACGATGCATTTTGAAATTCAAAAAAACGATTTTTTAAAAGGGCTGCAAACGGTTCAAAATGCTATTGCGCAAAAAAATACCTTGCCGATCCTTGCGAACCTGCTTCTTGAAACAGACAAAAATACTATTAAGATCATTGCCACTGATCTCGATATCGGAATATCATCCCGTATAGCCGGTTCCGTTAAAGAAGAAGGCGCCATCACCGTGCCGGCAAAGAAATTCCTGGATATTATTAAAGAACTGCCCGAAGAAGAGCCGGTCACGATCATTCTTAAGAAGAATAATATGATGTCGATCGATTGCGGCAAAACACATATTAAGATCATCGGGCTTCCCAAAGATGAGTTTCCGCAGATCCCGGAAGTAAAGAATAAAAACCAGCTGACTATCCCGCAGAAAACACTTAAAACGATGCTAACGATGACGATATTCGCGATCAGCAGAGACGAGACCCGCTATGTATTAAACGGCGTTCTGATGAGTATACATAAAAAGAAAATACAGATCGTCGCCACGGATGGGCGGCGCCTGGCGGTTGCCTCGCAACAGTTACCCGAGGGCGTTACCTTGGAAGAAAAAGTTATCATCCCCGCCAAGACGGTCCAGGAATTGACCCACGTGCTTACCGACGAAGGAAATGTAGCTATAGCCTACAGCGACAACCAGATATTTTTTACTGTAGGAGATACACAGATTATCTCAAGGCTCATTGACGGCGATTATCCGAATTTTGAGCAGGTCATACCGAAAGAAAAAGAAGAGAAGATCAAAATACCGCGCGACGCATTCCTTTCGGCAACACGCCGGGCGCATCTTTTTACCAACCCTGAATCGCTTGCCGTAAAACTTGACGTCACCAAGGGCAGAATGATCATTTCGAAAAATGCCCCGTATATCGGAGAAGTGAAGGAAGAGCTTACCGTCGGCTATAGCGGGAAAAACATGTCGATAGGCTTTAATCCGGCGTATCTTATCGATGTTCTTAAAAATCTCCCGGACCAGGATGTATGGTTTGAGATCGACGATGCGGATAAGCCGGGGGTTTTAAGAAAAGGGGACGAGTATATTTACGTCGTGTTGCCGATGCAGGTCGTGTAGCCGGTGTTATGACGCGGGAGAACGAACCGCTTAAGGATATTGTTGCGCGGATGCTGTCCGCGTTCAAAAAAGGGAACGAACGGGGTAAGCTTGTTCAGGCCTGGCACGAAGCGGCCGGCCCGGCTTATAGCCGGCATACCGAGCCGGTAAGTTTTAACCGCGGAAGGCTGGTGATCGTAGTATCCGATTCGCCGCGGCTCTATGAGCTGACCCTTGAAAAAAAGGCGTTACAGGACACCATGAACACGATCCTCGGAAAAAAAATGGTGCGCGAGATCCGTTTTAAAATAGGAACTGTACATACGAGAGGAGAATCATGAGTAAACATGCGAAGAAGAGCTCCCCAGCTCCCCACAAGGAAAAACGTCCGGATGACGAGGCGCCGGGCAAGCCCCTCACCGACAAAGAAAAAGAGGCGAAACGGTACGACGCTACGACGATCCAGGTCCTTGAAGGGGTCGAGGCTGTCAGGCGGCGGCCCGCGATGTATATCGGCGACACGACCATAAAGGGCATGCATCACCTCGTTTACGAAGTGGTGGATAACTCGATCGACGAAGCAATGGCCGGGTTTTGCGACAGGATCGATGTCGAGATGCATAGCGACAATAGCGTGTCCGTTACCGACAACGGCCGCGGCATACCCGTGGATATGCACAAGATCCAGAAACGGCCGGCGCTTGAAGTTGTTCTGACGACCTTACATGCCGGGGGAAAATTCGATCATCGCACCTATAAAGTATCCGGCGGGCTGCATGGTGTCGGCGTCAGCGTGGTCAACGCCCTCGCGGAATGGCTTGAGGTCGAAGTGCGGAGGGACGGGAGTGTGTATTTTCAGGAATACGAAAAAGGGAAACCCGTTTCGAAGCTCAAGGTGATCGGTAAAAGCAAAAGCATGGGCACCCGCGTGACCTTTAAGCCGGACACGGAGATCTTCGACGGAAAGCTGAAATATAGTTTCGAGATCCTGGCCAACCGCATGCGCGAACTCGCCTTTTTGAATAAAGGCATTACCATCACGCTCAAAGAGGAAAAAACAGATAAGGCGGAAGAGTTTTTTTATAAGGGGGGTCTCATCCAATTTGTTGAATATCTGAACAAAAATAAAAACCCCCTTCATAAAAAGGTCATCTATTTTTCAAAAGAAAAAGATCAGGTCATAGCCGAGATCGCTTTTCAATACAACGACAGCTACACCGAAAATATATTCAGCTATGTCAATAATATCAATACCATAGAGGGCGGGACACATCTTACCGGCTTTAAATCGGCCCTGACCCGGACGCTGAACCAGTATTGTAAAAATAAGAAGATGGTCAAAGAAGGGATAACCTTAAGCGGCGACGATTCCCGCGAAGGGTTAACGGCGATCGTCAGCATAAAGATCCCGAATCCTCAGTTCGAAGGGCAGACAAAAACAAAACTAGGGAATTCCGAAGTCGAAGGGATCGTTGAGGCTATTACCAACGAGGTCTTAAGCGCATTTTTAGAAGAAAATCCCGGCGTTGGCAATCAAATCGTCGAAAAAGCCCTTTTAGCCGCGCGGGCTCGCGAGGCTGCCCGGAAGGCGCGCGAATTAACGCGGAGAAAAGGCCTTCTTGAATCGGGATCCTTACCGGGCAAGCTGGCGGATTGCTCCGAGGCGGACCCGACAATGACCGAATTATATCTTGTTGAGGGGGATTCTGCCGGCGGTTCGGCCAAACAAGGCAGGGATCGGCGGTATCAAGCGATCCTTCCGCTTAAAGGCAAGATCTTGAACGTTGAGAAGTCCCGGCTCGACAAAATACTTTCGAACGAAGAGATCAGGACCATGATTACCGCGATCGGGACAAGCGTTGGGGATGAGTTTAACCTGGAAAAATTGCGATATAGCAAAATAATACTTATGTGCGATGCCGATGTCGATGGTTCTCACATTCGAACGCTTCTGCTCACGTTCTTATATCGCCACCTGCAGCCTCTGGTGGAAAAGGGGCATATTTTTATTGCCCAACCGCCGCTCTACAAAATAAAACGCGGCAAACGAGAGGAATATATCGAGACCGAAGAAGATATGAACCATTTGTTGATTGAGCTTGGAACCGAGGGCGTTGAGGTCACACGTATTGCCGATAAATATGCCTTTAACGATAAGAAATTAAAAAGCCTGCTAGAGATATTAACCGAATTAGAGTATTTCGCCTATACAATAGAGAAGCGTGGAGTGAAATTCTCAAAATTTGTCTCTTTAAGGCATAAGAAAACCAAAAAAGTCCCTGTTTTTAGGGTAATTGTGGATGGTGAACCCATTTTTCTGTATAATGAAGATGAGCTTGCCGATATATCAAAACAAGTAGAAAAAAAAATAGGAAAAGAAATTGAAATGAAAGAAGGCGCGGAAAACACCGCTCAAGAGGAAATTGCCAAAGCGATCAAATTAACGGAGTTTTACGAGGCCAGGGAGATAGATAAGATTATCGCAAAGATCACCGAACTGAATATTGATATCAGCGATTATGCTCCTATGATAGAAAAACCGGCCGATAAAGAAAGCAACAAGGAAAAAAGTAAAGAGCATAAGCGGGGGGCGTTATATAAAGTCAAATCCGAGGATGGAACGATCGAATTAGGAAACCTTAAGGAATTGTTGGAATATGTTAAAAAAAGCGGAAAGCAAGGGATGTCCATTCAGCGTTATAAAGGGTTAGGCGAAATGAACCCGGAACAGTTATGGGAAACAACGATGGATCCGGAGAGGCGTATAATGCAGCAGGTGACCATCGAAGACGCCGTGCGCGCGGACGAAATGTTCACGATATTGATGGGTGACCAGGTCGATTCACGGCGGAATTTTATAGAAAAGCATTCGCATGAAGTAAAGAATTTAGATATCTAACGTTCATAGAGCGCATAAGGAGACATATTGCCATGTACACACGTAACGAAAAAGTAGTACCGATCTATATCGAAGACGAGATGAAGGACTCGTATATCAATTACGCGATGAGCGTTATTGTCGGCAGGGCCCTGCCGGATATCCGGGACGGCTTGAAACCGGTGCACCGGCGGATCCTGTATGCGATGCGCGAGCTTAGCCTGGAACACAATAAACCCTACAAGAAAAGCGCCAGGATCGTTGGAGAGGTGCTGGGGAAGTATCATCCCCACGGCGATACGGCAGTCTATGACTCCCTGGTCAGGATGGTCCAGGACTTTTCTCTCCGGTATCCTCTCGTGGACGGACAGGGCAACTTCGGAAGCATTGACGGCGACTCCCCGGCCGCGATGAGGTACACTGAGGCGCGCATGCATTCCATTACGGACTGGTTGCTTGCGGATATCGAAAAGAACACCGTTGATTTTATGCCGAATTTTGACGGATCTCTCGAAGAGCCGAAGACCTTGCCGGCCATAATGCCGAATTTGCTCCTGAACGGCTCAAGCGGTATTGCCGTCGGCATGGCGACCAATATCCCGCCGCATAACCTTCGCGAAGTGGCGGAGGCTATTACCTATCATATAGATAATCCCGACTGTGAAATTAAAGATCTTATGAAAAAGATCACCGGGCCGGACTTTCCGACCGGCGGCATTATCTGCGGCCGTGACGGGATCAGGGATGCCTATATGACGGGCCGCGGGCGGCTTCTTGTGCACGCAAAGGCGAACGTGGAGCAGCATAAAAACGGAAAAGAAAATATCGTTATTACCGAGATCCCGTATCAGGTTAACAAAAATAATCTTATCGAATCTATCGCCAGCCTTATTAACGACAAAAAAATCGAGGGGATCAGCGATCTCAGGGACGAATCCGATAAGGATGGTATGCGTATTGTGGTCGAGCTCAGGCGCGGCCAGAACGCCCAGATCGTTTTGAACCAGCTCTACAAACATACCCAGATGCAGGAGACCTTTGGCGTTATCATGCTTGCGCTGGTGGACAATCGGCCGCGGGTACTGAACCTTAAGGAAATGATCGCCCTCTATGTCGATTACCGCAAGGACGTTATTATCCGGCGCACGAAATTCGAACTCAAAAAGGCCGAAGACCGGGCCCATATACTCGAAGGCCTGAAGATCGCCATCGAAAACGTCGACAGGATCGTGGCGATCATCAAAAAGGCAAAAGATCCGGCCGGCGCCAAAGAGGGCCTGATGAGCAAATACAAGCTCAGCGACCGGCAGGCGCAGGCGATACTCGAAATGCAGCTGCAACGGTTGACCTCGCTGGAAGTCGATAAGATCGAAAAAGAATACCTTGAACTTATTAAACGGATCGAGATGTTGAAAGGGATCCTCGCAAACGAAAAAAAGATCCTGGCTATCATAAAAGAGGAGATTGCGGAATTAAAGAACAAGTTCGGCGACGACCGGCG
>JAQURW010000138.1 GCA_028715425.1 Candidatus Omnitrophota bacterium | reverse complement strand
GCGGCGCTGCAGGAGGTACCGCGGGATCGGTCGGAGGCACCACGGGATCGGCCGGAGGCACCACGGGATCGGTCGGAGGTACCACGGGATCGGTCGGAGGTACCACGGGATCGGTCGGAGGTACCACGGGATCGGTCGGATTCGGATTAATCCCGGGATCTACATACGGCGGATCGTTCGGATCCGGCGCAGGCGGATCATTCGGATTCGGATTTATTCCGGGATCGACATACGGCGGATCGTTCGGGTCCGGTGCAGGCGGATCATTCGGATTCGGCTCTGTCCCGGGATTCACATACGGAGGATCGTTCGGTTCCGGAACAGGCGGATCGATCGGCAATATATTCCATTCTTTCGGATCAGGCTCAGGCACCGGTACTGCAAGACTGGGATCATATGTCGTATCAGGCATCGGATCAGATTCAGGCGCCGGCACTAGAAGAGTTGGATCAGTCGCCGGAGGATTCACATCAAGTATATGCATATCAGCTTGATTTGGCTCTACCGGCGGTTGTGGCTCATATATCGGGTCCATGATCGGCGCTTCAACTAACGGCTCATTTGGCATGGCCGGTGATTCTCCCAGATTCGTATCGGCTACCGACAACGGCATCAACGCTTCCATGCTCATATTCGGTGCCGGTATGGGTTCAGGTGCCGGCTCGATTGTGGGCATAGGCATCACAGGTCCGGAAACCGATTCCGCGGCCGGAGCACATGACATTACCGCTTCGACAGATACTGACTCTGCCGCTACCCCTGTTTCACAAAGGATAGAGACCGTCCTCACATGTGTTACACTGCAGGAACGCTCTTCATCCAATGCGTCGTAGACAACGTAGACATACCCTTTCCCATCGGTCATCAGGGCTCGCAATATGCTGACAACACATGTGCCGTCTATTATGCCGTTATCGCCTGACACGGCACCATTGCTTGAATAGTTGGTGAGGCACGCCTGCGGGGACGGGCACTGCGCCTGATACGCCGCATAGATATGGCCGTCATCCCCGGCGACGATCTCAGGGTCGTTAAAACCATAGGGATACTCTCCGGCCGTGATATCTATATCACCTGCGTCGCTCCAGCCCCTGCCGTAACAAAAGCTTTCTGCAGCGATAATGCGGCTTGATTCGCCGTCCGCCGTTATCTTATAGGAATGCGCCGCTATTGACACGTATCCATCCTCCCCGCATCTCAGCGTCATCTTCCCATACGGCCCTTTCTGCGGCATCAAGACCGTAGCGGCAGCTGCCCATGTCTCTCCGTAATCACACGAGCAACTGATCCGTACGGCAGGCCGGTAACCGGGCTTTGACAGTCCCGGCGTTTCGGCGCCGTCCGGCCGCGCAATATATACGTTACCGCGTGCATCGCATGCTATATGCAGATCGCCGGACAGATCACCGCCGCCGGCGCTTTGGGTATCGAACGTATCGACGTTGACCGCACCTGACCATACCTTTTGCAGACGGTCGTACTTTCTGCAATAGACACCTTCGAGTGCTGCATATGCCAGATACACCGTACCGTCCGTTGCCGAAGTTAACGCCGGATACTGTATCGCAGACTCGCCTATGCGGGAGGTTCCGTGCCAGCTTCTGCCGCTGTCACCCGAATGATTAAAATACAGGCCGCTTTCATCTTTCCATACGATATAGACAGCTCCGCTATCATCGGCACATATGGCAAGCTCTGGGACGATACCCGGCTCTATGATCGTACCGACCATTGTCGTCCGCCAGTTATTTCCATGGTCAAAGGAACTTGCCACAATGACGTCCATGTAATGATGAAAAGCCAGATAAACATTTCCTTTGCCGTCGGCGGCGCTTCCCAGGAAGCAGGAGCCCGGATCGATCAGCCCTGACAGATCAGCGGTCATATCTTTTATCGTATGTACCTCTGCCAGAGCCGGCAAAGTCCCATATGATGTCCCCTGACAGACAAGATTCATGACCAGGACTAAACGGACCAGAAAATGCCCTGCATACCCATGCCTACCGACCTTCCTGTGTGCTTCCATGTTCCCCTCCTTTTGGTTTTTGGTTCAAAACTTTTTTAAACCCCGAAATATCTACACAAAAAAAAATCCCTGCAGTCCGAAGAAATATTGCGGCATCGTCCGCCGCACGGACAGAGCGCAACTTCGCTTGCGCTATATCCCGCTGAACCGCATTTTTTACAGATAATCTTATTCATGCCTTCTCACTTTTTATTAGGTTTACTACTATATACCGTTTTTCGGCAAAATCTTCCCGGATTTTTAAAAAAAAATGGGAAGGCCTAAAGGAGTGGAATTAGTTTTAAATCGATTAGTTTAAATATCGTAATGTTGGATCGTCGAAAAAACCCTGCTGATTTTGGTGGAGCTGGCGTGGGGCACCCCATGCTAAAGCTCCACGACAGTAAATGTCAGCATGATTTATTGCATGATACCTAACGTGAAAGCCGTTCGAGGCCTGCCTGGGCCTCTTCGGCTTCAGGGGTGTCGGGATAGATTGAAAGTATCTTCTGGTATGCCAACCGCGCCTTGGCAGTATCTTTCAGGTTTTCCTCATAGATTATGCCTATGGCGCACTGGGCTATGCTTGCCAGAGAGGATTGTGGGTAGTCTCGAAGGACCTCTTCAAAGGCAGCGATTGCCTGCTCGTAGCGGCCGATATGGTAGTAGTAAGAACCGATAAAAAGAAGGAATTGGACGTTATAATTTTTATTGGGATATTCGCGGATCAAATCTTCGAGCTCCTGTATGGTCTTCAGATGCTCGGCAGTCGTGTCGTCCCTGACTGCCTTACGGAACTGGACCGCGACCTTTTTCAGTTTTTCAGGCAAAATGCTCGGTTTTTTATCGGATATGAAAAGCGGCACTATCGACAAAAGTTCTCTCGTCCTGGTCCGCTCCGTACTGATCAGAAGGGCTACCTGGGGCTTTTTACCGATGGCATAAAGCTCCTCCATCTCCATCCATTCGTCTTCCATAAGACGTGCAGGCTTAAGAGGTACGCTCCCCCGCGAGACCTCGGTCTTTTGCTGTGACCTGACGATCACCGATGCCTCTTCCCCTGAAACCCCTTGAGGGGCCTGGAGGCTGGTTACCTTGACAACACCGTCAAGGACCCCGAGCCACGTCTTTTGGAATTCAGGGACCGACTGGAGCATGAAATCGGTGCCGAGTACCGTCGCGGCAACTTCGTTCGTCTCGATACGGAACTTTTTACCGGCTTTTCCGGCGCGTTTATCAAAATAGATAAGGACCTTGCCTTTGGAAGCCTTATACTGGATCGGTTTTTTCTTAGCCCGTGCCGCAAGCTCGATAACGTTAAGCTCGGTATCGGACTTAAGGCACATGGCATACATATCCCCGGCCGAAAGCGTCACACTGCTGTCTTCGAATGTCTTAACGATATCATCCTTCCCTACCTTAAGGCCGGCCTTGGCAAACATCCATTCATTCTTACCGGCATTGAAGACCTTTACAACGCCCTTAATATCGTCCAGAGACGGCCTTTGAGGAAGGTAGAGATAAGCCGAGACCAGGACGATAGCCATGACAGAAACAAGAGCGCCCATAGCTGCAGGGACCGGCACAGGGAGTATTGCCGCCAACCGTCGAACGATCGCATCGGCATAGTCAACTGCCCTATCAAAAAGCCTCCTTACGGAGGGCCTGGGCTGCGGCTGAGGCCGCTTGTCCAATGCCTCCATGAACGATCGCACGGCCGCCTCCGGCAAGGTAAACTGCGGCAGGCTTTGCATAAGCCGTTTTACATCTTCATGTTCCTGTGGCCGAATCCGCTCACTCATTTATCTTCTTCCCTTCGACTGTATATCCGCGTTTCCTCAATTCCCGGCACAGTATTGCGCGCGCACGGTAGAGTCTCGTCCCGACCGTAGCGACACTGCACTTAAAAAGCTCTGCAACCTTTTCATGAGCCATACCCTCTGTATCGCACAATAGAAGCACCTGCCTGAACTGTTCTCCCATTCCCGCGACGATCTCATTTATCGCCTCATGCAGTTCTTTTTCGATAACCAGGTTATCAGGCCTGAGACTGCCGGAACCGATGGTATCCTGGACCGTCAGGTTCTCTTCTCCTGCCAACGGCAGATCGTATGAGATCTCTTCCTTCTTTCCGGCTGCGCGCAACCGCTTCCTTGCCAGGTTAAGCGCTATCCGGTATACCCACGACAGGAATTTTCCTTCTTCGCGGTAGCGAACCATATTATCATATACCGCAAGAAAGACGTCGACAGTGATCTCCTCCGCGTCCTGCCGGTTGCCGAGATACCGTACAAGGAAGGTGTATATCTTCTTATTATGCCTGACAAAGAGTTCACGGTAGGCCTCCTTGTCGCCCTTTTGTACCTTTTGGATCAGTTCCTCATCGGGAGAGAACAGCATATCACCTTTGCCTCTGGCCCCCGTTAGGTATATCCCTTCCAGGGGCTGAATATTCCCGGAATCTGACGATTTTTTTCTTAATTAGGATGTAATCAGATGTAGTATATCATAAAGGCAGGCTGAAGCGAACAGTATTTTCCCTCTGTCATTCTGAGTCCCGCCAATAGTATTACGTACCGGGCGGGACGAAGAATGACAGGGAGATGACCTGGCACGTAACAGAGACTCTTTTACTCAGAATGGCAGAAAAAGTCAGCATATCATTTTACCGTATTATGTTGCGGGCTTCTTGGGGCGGTCATTCAGAATAAAGACAGCCTGGAACCGGTCTTTCTTCTCGAGGATCGAGACAGGATTGGCGTCGGTGAGGACCCTCTTCACCATAAACATGAATTTTTCAAGGACGCATTTAAGCTGTTTCTCATATTCCTTCCTCAGCGGAAGGAGGTCTTTATTATAAATATCCATTGCAACCCGTTCGGCGCCGGTAAGGAGGGTTTTGTCTTTACCAAGCGTTTTCTTTATCTCTATATCTACCATGATCTTAAGCTTTTCACGGTCAGAAAGCCCGATCGTCTTGTATTTCTCGGGAAGCACAATATCGTTAAGGCTGATGCCGAGGACCCCTGCCAGTTTCTCATACGCCTCGGCGGATTTCACCAGATACTGCCGGTATAAACCCGTATGTGATTCTGCCAATTCCTTCATCGCCGTTGACAGGGTTTTAAAATCAACCTCGGTCAGAATGCCTTTCAAGGTATCGATATTGTTGACGAGCCGCATGATCTTCACGAATTCCTGTTTCGTTTTATCGTCCATATACTCCTCGTCCCGTATGATGGCCTCGCCTTCGGTAAGAAGGGCCTCTTCCATCTCGTCGCGGTCCTTCTTTGCCTTCAAACGTTTGACGTTTTCTTCCAGGGCCGCCAGTTCGATGACGTACATGTCCCCTATCAGAGGCGTGTCATTGCCGTCACGGGGGTTTTTCAGTTGATCGATGCGTTGAAGGCCTTTATTTATCGTATCCTCAGGCGGTGTCTCAATCTCTTCACCGTTATTTTTGGACTGCGTAAGGTTTTCCGTATCCTGCGCCGTCACCGGAAGAGATTCGGTAGTAGTATCAAACAACTCTTCCTCTTTTGTCTGGAACTTGTCATTACGGTAACCGGGTTTTTCGTCGATCGAGTCGACCATTGACCAGGAATCTTCATAGGAATAGATTATCTCTTTCTGCGTCCCCTCGTCGGTCTTATCGAAAATATCGAGAAAGTCCGCGCTGCCTGCCGCCGAACCGACAAAACGCTCTACGACCATTACGATACGATCCGAGCCACGCTGGAGTTCTGGCCACCATCCGGTAAGTTCCTCGATAAGCCCGATGTCGATAAGACCGACAAGCCCGTCACCATCAAAATCAAATCCATGGTAATAGATCTTGGAGGGATCTATAAGGTATTTGAGGCCGCCTGGCCACCCCCAGTTATAATCGTCGGGATTCATCGTCGTGGCATTCGAGTGCTCCTTCATAGTGCGTACAAGCACATTAATAAATGCCCCCCGCTCAGCACCTTTGTCGTTTACCCACATTTCCTGCGGCCCATTTTTATATACCCGAAATAATTCACGGAAAGCATCCAGGTCTTCTTCCGTGACAGTGCATGTAATCTTTTCCGCTTCAGTAACCTTTGCCGCAAACACAGGCTCCGCCGCCTCCTGGATAACGCGCGGGCCTTTTACCGGCAGCGCTTCAGAACCTTCCCGATGCCCGCCCTTTTCCGTCTGATTCTCGATAACATTTTTTAAAGCAACGTCATCGACCTTTTTATAGTATTCGCTTCTTGCTTCGTTTATTTTGAGCCAGCGGGAACCGAAGAGGTTCATCTGCACCTTCGATTGGCGCGCCATGGCATCAGCCATGAACCGTTCCTGCGCAAATACGCTAGGGTGCAAAAATAACGTTATGGCAAAAAGAGATACGGCCTTGTAGAAGTATTTTTTTAAAGTCTGAACTAAGTGCATAAAAAAATACCCTTTCCCGTGGCTGGGAGGTTTTGGGCAAAGACAATGTTACTTTACTTTATTCTAACAG
>JAQURW010000137.1 GCA_028715425.1 Candidatus Omnitrophota bacterium | reverse complement strand
CGCCTCTATAAGCGCAACCCCTTTTCGCCCCTCACCGCCGCCGTCCAGCTCCTCGCGCATTATGCTGTCAAAGACCGCATCCGGATCTACCGGCCGGTCAGGTATGGCGGCGCTGTCGTCGGTCTCTGACTCGGGAGGAGACAGCTCGGTTTCTTCCGATGTTAGTTCTTTTCTCTTCACGATCCTTTTCGCCGTCCTGTACAAACACATCCCCAACGCGAAGAGGGAGAACGGCACGCCTATGAAAAGCACATACAAATCTGCCAGGTTCGCGATCATGACACGGTTTGCGTCCACCGGGATCGCCAGCCAGTTCGTCGCCCTGCCGGTGAACGTGCTTTCGATAAGATTGCCCATGGCGCCGCCGAACGCGAGCCCGTAAAGAAGGCCGAGGACCGTATAGCCGAGACCCGCGCTCCGGCCTTCGTCGCTTTTGCCGATATCATAAAAGGCTTTAATGCTCGTTATGAATATGATAGCGAATACAATGTGCGGTATGATACCGATATAATGATGGTTCAGATACAGAGAGAACGTGCCGTGCAGGGCCGAGCTGATAATGGCTTTATACGCCATGACATACGACGCAAAAATATGGATCGAAAAGGCCATGGGTGTCTGAACCGCCGCGACAAATTTATGCACGGTAAGCGTAAATATCAATTTCGTCAAGAGGTCCGTCACCAGAGCGAATATCGCGGCCTTGAATATGATGTTCTGCGATGCCTTCTTCATGCTGAACGATTCTCGGTTCCTGATCGACGCCCTGGTCTCCGTAAAAACTTGTTCCAGATCGCCGAGGGACAAGGCGAACACCGTATTGACGAGAAGGACCGGCACCACGTAGCCCGGCATCATCAGACTGAGGCCGAATGCGGCGATCAGACTTGCCACAATGCCCGACATGCCTGACGAATTCACGACCCGCACACCGCCCCGCACAAGGTCGCTGTCAAGTTCGATCTCGACGTTTTTATCATGGGTGATGTTATGGTAAACGTGCCCGAATTCATGGATAAGAAATGAGACCGCCAGGACAAACGCGAGAACACCCCAGAAAAACGGCGACGATCTCCGCTCGGACACGATTCCCCACACGACACTCGCCAGAAAAGCCAGGCCGATATTGATCCAATTTAAGCTCCCTATACGAGTGCCCTTCCACGGCATCGCTGTCGATATGAGCATCTCCCTTAGCGCGCCGGGGTTGTGTTTTAATTCCACGAATACCCGTTCGGTATCGACGACAACATATCCGGACCGTTCGGCAACCCCCATGCCGAGCTGCGACCTGTCGTCGATCTTTTTAAGTATTTCGGGAGTTTCGGTCATTGCCGACCAGACAAGAAAGGTATAAACGCCGTTTTGGACCCTTAGATTTATGTTAGGGATGCCTTCCTGCGTCACGAGCACATAATTGACCGCGCTCGACAAGGCGTTCTTTACGCTGTCGAAATCCCTGCCCGATATGATCTTGACCGGATATACCGGGTTAGCGCTGTAGGCGACCTTGACGTTTGCATTGCTTTCATCCTCTTCCACAAAAATATTGAGCCTGCCGGCGTCAAGGTCGTCCCAGATCCTGCTTGACCGTTTAAAAACCTGCCAGTGATAATGTTTATGGGCAAGGCTCCGCCGGTTTATGCTGAAGCCGTTAAAGATAGCCTCGTAATCTCCGCCCATGCCTTCCATGAACCTCATGATATGCCTGGTGCGTCTGGCATTGAGCGTTTGAAACGTCGTGTTGCCGGCGACAAAAAGCATGTGTTCTTTGGCAAAGGGCGACGTCTGGGGCGCCACAAAATACTGGTCGCCGTCATAATCGAGCTCAACAGACGGTTCTTCCTGTCTCGCCCGGCACAGCGGGCAGACAGACGGATCATGGCCTGTCACATCGGCAGTCCGCGCCTCTGTCTTCGCGCGCATCGTAGTCTTATACCGCCCTCTCTCGGGGATATAGGCAAGGCGTATGACCGCGCCGTCGCCGACGTCTACATCGGCATATTGAGGATTGAGATCGTACGAATAAAGCGGCGACCCGTCCTTTTTCTTTGCCGCCGTAAGAGATGATGCCCGGGCTGCCTCAAGGCCCCGGATCATCGCCTTTATTTCGTCGTACACGTTTTTAGGCATCGGGCCGGCACGACGCCCTGCCGCTTCGGCAGCTCCGGATTCTTTGATCGCGTTACGCCAATTATCCGAGCCGTGGATGCCGTTCTCGCCCTTCACGAGCTCTTTACCGTCCACATAAACGACGTTCTCCCGGATCTCCGCAACAAGCCTCCTCAGGACAACGGATGCATCCTCATAAATATCGTCCTTAAGAACGCAATAAAGCGGCACACACTCCCCGCGGGTAACATACGAGACAAGTTCATTGATGAACGGCTTCTTCTGATGCATCCGGTAAAAACGCCGGGCTGCCGCCTTGCTGAAACTGACCGGCGCAGCTTCAAACACATCAAATTTTTCCCTGAGCCTTTTCATGATCGCCGGCCCAAGCCCTCGCTCAAGGGCATCGGGTTTCAACATCGCAAACGCCACCCGCTTGCCGGCCATCCCGCGGACATAATCCATGCGTGAAGCATAGACGGTTTTTTCCTGTTGGCCGGATGTTTCAGGCGTTGTCCGCACGTCGACTTTTTTATCCGGCCCGATATGCGCATAGTAGATTGGGACCGTCGCATCAGGGGCCTGCCGGCCTGTCGGCAGAACGCACAGCGGAACGACAAGCGTGTCCCCGAGCATTTTTTTGTGCGGATCGTTGAAAAGAAGGGCTACACGTCTGTCCGTTCTCGGCGGCTCCAGAAAAAGCGGCGTGATCTTCTGTGTCAGGTCGCTTGACCGGGCAAGGGCCTGTATCCTCGCGCGCACCCAGAGACTGCTGGCAAGGGCAGGGTCGGTAAAGGACGACGGTACACTGAGGGCATTATCGGCTGTCCGCGGCGTAAAAATATCGGGATCTGCCCATACAAGGTCCTGGATAAAGAATGCGGCGAGCAGAATGATCGCGTATATACGGATAATAAATTTAGCAGTATTGCTTCGCATAATGCCCCCTTACCTGTGGAGAAATTATACATTATAAAGAGGTCGATAATGTCATAGGATGGTAATAAGCTTGTCAAAAAAGTGTAACGCTGTCATTCTGAGCGCCCCCTCTAAAAGCGGGGGCAAAGGATCTCGATTTAGATTCCGAGTCCCGCCCGACACAAAACACTGCCGGCGGGACTCAGAATGACACGTTTCGATTGCCGAGGAGCATTGGTCAGATGTTAGTACAGATCCGGTCTCAGCTGGTGGGCCTTTGTTAATAATTGTTCCGCTTCCGCGCGTTTCCCCTGTTTTTTATATATCCGCGCGAGGTTTATAATGGTCCGCGCATCATACGGCGAGTATTTGAGCGTATTTAAATAAATGCTTTCTTCGTTCTTCCAGGTAGTATTCGTTTGAGCCGTTATAATTCCGTAAGCGGCCAGAACGCAGATGACCGATCCAAGAACAGCGCGCCCTGCAAACGTCGGCCTTTTCGCGTACCGCACGACCAGGATGCTTATGAACAAAAAGTACCCTATTGAGGCGGTATATATCCAATGTTCGGCCATGACCGCGTTGAAAAAGCCCCAGAGATTCGAGACCGGCAAAAACCAGATAATAAACCATCCGGCTGCAAATCTGAGCTCTTTTGACCGCCGCGACAGCCATCCGGCAGCTCCGGCAATAACGATAAGGGCCAGGAAACTCGAGAATATCCATTCTTCCGTGAAGGAGCGCGGCAGCGGGAATATATAGGTCATATGC
Organism: Candidatus Omnitrophota bacterium; assembly: GCA_028715425.1. GTDB lineage: Bacteria > Omnitrophota > Gorgyraeia > JABMRN01 > JABMRN01 > JAQURW01. The sequence goes on along the minus strand of JAQURW010000137.1, from coordinate 2,703 downwards.
AGGCCGTACGGGAAGGCAAGGAGCCGCAGGTAGGTCGCCAGGACCGGCGATAAAATGAGAAGCGCATTCCTTGTGGTAAGATACGCGTCCTGATAATGGTTCATTTCTGTGAGGAGTATCGGCTTGGCAACGCGGTAGAAAAAGAAATAGTAGAGCGCCAATAACGCGGCATAAGGGGCAATCCGGATGAAAAGACGTCTAAGGTCGCCCGGGGCATCCTGACGAAAAACAACCTCATACCAGATAAACATGACCGGTATCAAAAACATTATTTCGCGGCTCATAAAGGCGCACCACGCGCCTGCCAGCGATATGATGAACCACGGCGCGGCATGATATCCTTTACGCCGTGTCCAGTTACAATATCCTAAAAAGGCCAGGAGGAAGAAAAAAAGGCCGAGCGGGTTATCCCGCGCAGCCAGGTACACGACCCCCGACGTATGCACCGGATGCACGACAAAAAGTTCTGCCGTTAAAAATGCCACAGCCGGGTTTTTGATTATCAGCGTAAGAAGAAAAAACAACAACACCGCCGCAGCTACGTGGAAAAAGATGCTCGTACAACGGAATCCCGCCGGATCCGTTCCCCACAGCCACCGGTCGGCCATGTAGCTCAAGGTCTGGAGGGGACGGTATGAATCGAAGCTCCTGCCGGAGCAATAGCCCAGCGGATGGGTCAGTTCTTCTTTCAGGGAACCCCAATCGGAAAGTTTTTTGTCGCCGAGGATAAGCGTAGTATCGTCCCACACAAAATCGTTATGCAACGAATTGGCGTAGACAAGGCAACCGGATACAATAATGATCAGAATGCCGAATCGTTGTATGAATCGTTCGAACGGCGCCGGCTCTCCCCGAGAGGTCATTCGATTGTATTTTTCTCCTGATGTGCCCGCGCTTTTTCCTCGTTGGCGGCATATGCGTTTAGGCCGTCCGCCAGCGTGGGATTAGACGCGGCTAAGGCCGATGCGGAATCCTTTAAAAGCTTTATATCAGCCTGGTAATCTTCGTCGCTTTCCGTGTCCTCGCCCAACAAATACTCTTTGTCTTCTTCGCTGGCAAGCGAGGATAACCCGTCCGCAAGAGCCGGGTTGGATGCCTTAAGGGCCGCTGCAGAATCCTTTATAACGTTCATTGCTGCCTGATGAGCGGCATCGTCCGCGTTCATATCCTGACTATCGGCGAACGGCGCGGCGGCCGGCAGCATTACAAGCCCTGCCAAAAGCAGTACGACCATGAGAATACGCGATCTCATACGAACCTCCCTTTTTGCGTTATGATAAGATCCTTAACAGGTTCAATCCTGTTTTCACGTCGATTTCCTTGGCGGCTTTAACGCCTTTCAATTCGAACACGACGGCCTCGAGGACCAAAAAGACCTCTGAGCGGCCGCGCACACACCCGGTAAGCGTCCTGACCGCCTGCCCCATCGCGCTATGAATGTGTATCTGGGGCCCTTTCGTGCCGGTAAATATCGTGGCAATACCCAAAGACTCCCATGCGTTTTTGAATGTCAGTTTATTCGGGACGGGCGGTATCACGGGCTTTTTGGGGCCGGTAACCAGGTCCCCTTTTTTTAGAGCGCCTATGAACACCATGAGGGCCGCTTTTAATTTCTCTTTTTTCGCAAAGGCCCTTACGGTATCGATCACGACATCGCCGTCTTCGAATTTTAATACAAATATCCTTCCGACCTTGCCTTCGGTATATCGCATTGCCCTATCACCCCTGTTTTTGTCTTATTATACCAGTAATATTTTATTTGTCATACCTTTAAATCTGTTGTAGCATGATACTATGCTCGCAACGATCAAAAAGCGGATACAGCGCGAAATGTCCGGGTATTTCAAATCCCTGGAGAGGGCCTACCCGGCGGAGATCTTTTCGCCTGTCCTTTTCAGGCATATCAGGGCCTTTCTTTCCCGGAAGGCCAAGCGGATGAGGCCTGTCTTTTTCATCGTCGGTTACCGCGGGACTTCGAAAAACGTACCCCGGGGATTATACCGGAGCGCGGTCTCCGTGGAGCTTCTGCACAATTTCGTGCTCATCCATGACGATATCATCGACAGGTCCCCTGTGCGCAGGGACAGGCTGTCCATGCACGCTGCGCTGGACCACTACCTGGCGACGCGCCGCCACGTCAACTACGGCGGCAGGGACCTGGCGCTCATCGCCGGCGATATCCTGTACGCGCTGGGGATAGCGAATTTCCTGGCCGTCAAGGCCGACCCGGCCCGTAAAGAGGCTGCCTTACAAAAACTCATGGAGGCCGCCGTATATACCGGCAGCGGCGAATTCCTCGAGCTCCTTGCGGGCTCAAAAAACCCCGGCTCGATCACCAGAGAAAACATATACCGGATATACGATCTCAAAACCGGGATCTATTCTTTCGCGGCCCCCCTTACGACCGGGGCTCTTCTTGCCGGCGCCGGCAAGAAAGACCTGGACATATTATACCGGTGCGGCATATACGCGGGCAGGGCTTTTCAGATAAAGGACGACATCGCGGATATTATCGGCTCCGGCGATAACGGCGCCGCCGACACGCTCGCTGACCTGCGCGAGTCCCGGAGGACGATCCTCATATGGTATGCCTATCACAATTCCGGCGCAAGGACCAGGCTTGCCTTGACGCGGCTGATAGAAAAAAAGTTCCTGTCGGAAACCGACCTTTTAACGAAGCGGACAATCATAATAGACTCGAAA
>JAQURW010000136.1 GCA_028715425.1 Candidatus Omnitrophota bacterium | reverse complement strand
GTATCCTGCGGTGAGGTCAGACAGGAATTTACCCCATTCGTTGCGGCTTAAGAGGTTGATAAGGTCAGGGTCATATTTGTTCAGCTCCGCCAGAAAGGCGTTCACATCGGTATCGTGTACGATATTAGCCTCGCCGCCGACGGATATCTTTGCGGGATGCGCAGGCAATGTCTTTTGGACCTTTTCCTCGCGTTTCGCAAGCTGGATGGCCGTATGGTCAGGCTGGGGCAGGAACTTAAGTCGCCTGTCATGGTCTTGGTGCGTTTCGAGCTTTTTGAGCGCCGCGTTGTGCTGTTCGGCATTGGCGAGCGCTTTTTCAAGTTCCTCGACCGAGAAAAGCTTATCGGCATCTTCGTCGGCCTGCGTGCGTGCCTTGTCGACGGCGGCGGTGACGTCGTCGTCGCTATTGTCTTTTGAGAATGTTTTATCGTGAAGCATGACCTCCAAAACCCGCGCGGCGCGAAATTGTGTCCGTAGCGCGTTGCGGCGGTTGAGGATGACCCTTTCATCGCGTACTGCCTTATCGAGGTTTTCTTCCTGTTGTGCCGGATCGAGCGCGCCGAACTCCTTGTCGATCTCATCGCTGATAACCCCCATTTCTTTCCGGGGATCCATTTCTTGCCTGATATTCCTGAGAACGCCCCGTAGCTTTGCTAAGCGACCCAAGGTCTCGCTTTTTTCTTTTTGTTCAAGGGCGTTCTTTTTCTGCTTGTTGAGTGCTGCCTGCGCAGATTTTCTGAATGCCTCAAGGTTGGGTGTGGTCATATCCGTGACAGCCTTGCGGAGCCCCTTGAGGGCCGCATCCCTTGAATAGCCCAGTTCCTTAGCAACAGCTATAATGTCGATCACGATCTGACGTTTGCGGCGGATCGCATTATATTCAAAGGATATCTGGCCCGGCTGTGTGCCGTGTTCCATGGCATCGACTTCCTGCGTCCGTTTGTCCGGTACCGTCCCGTAAAGGGCTTCATCGAACTTTTTGACGGCTTGGCGTTTCGTTTCGTCTTCTGCCTGAACCGCTTGCTTCATTTTGTCCGGCAGACTGCGGATTTCTGCCAGCCGGTCAGCCTCTTTTTTTCTGAGTGCCATTAGTTCGCGTATCCGGCCGTCAAGGTCCCGGTCGTTCAGGAGACGCGTATCTTCCCTGCCGTTCAGGGCCCGATATATTTCTTCGGTCACCTCGCGCTTTGTTCTTTCCAGTTCCCCCGGAATTATTTGGCTGTCGATGATTGCAGCTATTTCAACCTGCCGTTCATCGCTTAAGAAAGCGGCCCTTTGTGATATCTCCTCTCTCAAGGTTTCGAGGCGGCTTCTGAGTTCTTCGGATAAGCGTTGTCCCCAGAGTCTGAGCGTTTCCATGTCCATAGTGGCGGTTATTTCGCGGGCCTTCTCGAGTGAGAGTTTAGGCTGCTTTAAGGTAAATGCCAGCTGAGCAAGGCGTTCGCGAAGTTCTGCAATCTCGGCCTGGATCTTTGTTGCTTCTGCCTGGCTCAGTTCCGTCGCCGGTTTTGATGCCGGAAGAACATGTGCGGTCATTTCTTTTTTCGGCGCTTGAGTGCCGAGGGCAACCGGAGCTTTTTTTACTGCGGCCTTTTGAGGTTTCTGAACCTGGGTGTGTTTTTCTTGCGGCTGCGTTGCGACAGGCTTTTTCATCTGAGGCTCTTTTACCGGCGGTTGTGTGATGAGGGGCTGTTTCGGCTGCTCTTGTACCGCTTGTGGCTGTGTCGTCTGTATTTCAGGTTTCAGAGCAACCGGCGCCGGCCGGTATTCCTCTTTATTTGATTCAAGGATGAGCATGATCTTTCGCGCCATGCGGGTTATAGCGTTATTGTCCAAAAATCCCGACTCCGTGCGCTCTTCCGTTTCTCGCAGAACGCTATCCGCCCTGTCCAGTGTCAGGGTATACCGGCTTTCCGCGGCATGTATTTGAGACGCGACCATCATAGAAGGTATCACGATGCTTACGACTGCTGAGGCGCTTGCTATACGGACCATGCGGTCAGGTAAAAAGTATTTTGATATGCCGCACACGATGGCGCGTATCCTTCCCTTGCTGGTTGCTCTACGGTCTGCCAGCGGTAAGACAACGGTGATGGCAATGAAGCCGAGGGCAGCGAGGACAATTGACGGAACTATAACGGCGCTGAACTGTGCCGCTGTAAGCATGCCCAAAAGGTTATAGCCGAGAAAAACTATTGTTATCAGCGAAAAACCGGCCAGGATGATGTTTCGGTTGAAAGCGACGAGCGCGATCACGGTTTTGATGATGTCGCGATACGATGTTTTCGTGCCGCTTAACTGTATCCGGGGTTTTGCTATGTTCTGTATAAAGGAATACAGAGAGTATATACCGATAATCCCGAGGACCGCATACGGGGCTAAGCTCGCAAATATCATAAGGTTGATCGTTGCCGTCGAACTGCCGATACCCGTTAGCGACGCGGCATAGTTAAGTGCGGCGAAGGCCGGCAGGCTGGCATATAAGCCGTACCGTCCGACCGAACGTATCTCCTTCTCGCGGTTTACGGCATCAAAGACATGACCGCCATATTTTTTCTTAAGGGGTATTGAGATCAGGAATGCGGCTACGACGCAGGTGCCCGTCATGACAAGTCCCTGAAAAAGCGGGTTAAGTCCTGTCGCGACATTCACCAATGCTGCCGTAACCGCGAGTAGGACGATGCCGGCCAGGAGGCTGTGTGTGAACGGTTTATGTAACTTTGCGTCTCTGGCCGGCGATTCTTTCATCCAACTCCCGAATAATGCAAGGATCAGCGCATTGGAACCAACCATAACGGCTCCGGATACCGGAATAATAGACATGACCGTCAGGCAAAGGACCGTCAGGTTACCTGCGGCCGGCTGGGCCGTGACCGCAAAGAGCCCTACTAACGATGTGATAAATGCGATCTGCCTGGCGGCCGATAACAATGAGTATGTCCCGTATCGAACGATGGCCCAAAGAGAATTCCCCTGTCCGACGCCGTCATAATGCTCGAAAACCCGTTCCTGCATTTTTGACTGTGCTTCGTCGATCCTGCTGACATACGGTTTCAGGGTAATGCCTATGATCAGGCAGGCCCCTCCTATAAGAAGAGCTGTCATAGGTGAAAAGTTCGTAAGCAGTGATGCATCGCCGCGTATGCCGAAAAATCTGAAGATCAACGTTGCCCCGAGACTGATCAGGGCGACACCCGCAATGACGGCAAATGATTTATAGCGTTTTGTGAACGGCAGTTTTTTTTCGGCAACGTCTGCCGGCGGGGTTCCCTGCGCGGCAGGGGCATTGAGCGCATTTAAAAAAACACCGGCTATGTCAGTGCCGGCCTTTTGGATGGTGTTGTATATACCGTTTACGGCGCTCCGCGCCTGGAGCGCATATTCAGGGTATCGCGCCTGCAGGAGCTGCCACGTTAAACGCCGATACTCTTCGCGTAGTCTCTCGAAATTCGTCTGAAAAGTGCTCCATTGCCTGTCAAAAAGAAGAAGCGCGTAGCCGGTGAAAAACGGCGTTAATCCCGTTACGATGACTGCCTCAAGCGGCTGGCCTGCGTCCAGACCGGTTATGGCCGTGTCGATGAAATATTCCCGTTCGGCATCGGAGAGATTTAAACAGGAAAGGTTGAGTTCGCCCCGGAACAGGGTGTCCGTGAGCAGTGCGCGTTTCTGATCGGAGGGAACTCCGGACAATGCCGTGCGTATACGGTTTGCCTTTTCACGGATACACTGCTTGATCTCGGGCAGGGCAAAAAAATCTGCGACGAGCCTGCCGGAAAGCGCTGTCCGGCGCGTATCCCGATAGAAGACATCCTGAATGACGACCGGCTCGGGGTTTTCGCTTAGAGCGACCGGGCTGTACAGGATATCTGACAGACGGGCTTCTTCGCGTGTTTGTTTAAGGTGTCGTTCGACGATCTTTTGACGGATCTCGCCGACGAGCGAGTCCAGTTCGTCCTGGTCGGTCAGCGGTTTTCCGTGTGCTTTTTGTAGGCGGCGCTTAAGGACATACTGATGCGTACCGGCGAGTTCCCGGCATTCGTTGAACGTATCGTCCTCGAGGGACCAGAACGCCTCCCATGTCCCCGGGTCGCCCTGTCTTCCGACACGCCCCATCTCCTGTATCTGGAAGGCGGTAAATTTAGGAAAATATGTCGAGACCATACGCATCCCGCCTTTTTTCGCGAGATTCTCCATTAGATCGTTCTGAAGACGGTAGTCGCTGCCGCGTGTGCCGCGCGGCGTGATTATCGTAACCGAGGCGCGCCTGCCGGCGCCGGCCACGATCCTCATTACTTCCTGCGCCTCAGTGCCGGAATCAAGTATCGATACCGGCATCATATATTCCAGCCTTGCTCGAAGCTCGTCAGCCGAACGCTTGTCCGGGACAGAAACGATGACCGGAAGATAATCGGCATGCAATGCCCGTATACGGTTCACAACGGCATCGTCTTTTGACGCGCGGTCCATAAAGAGCTGTGCGCCCTGTACCTTAAGCGACGATCCGGCCTTAGCGCCGGTCGCATCGAATATGTCGAGAAGTTCGACGTCGGCTTTATCACGGCCGAACATCTCGACCATGAAATTCTCTATGCCTTCGGTGCCGCTGGTGCCGCAATGGATGAGAACATTCGGGCGGTTCACAAACGCCTTTCGCGAAATGCTCGCGATGACCTTGTTTGCCGGTTGAAGCGGCAGCCCTTCCTTCAGCCTGACCGCGTTATGGAGGTCTCCCTGCCACTCGGAACCCGGCGACCGTGTGCCGCTGTCGGAAATGATCACTATGTCGTTCCCGACAACTTCATATCCGCCGTCGGTATCTTTCTGAAAATTATTGTAAGCGGTTAAAAGTGTCTCGACGCTGTTTTTCCAGTCGGCATAGGTTGATCCGCGGTACCCGTTATGTCTGAGGATCGAGCGTAGCTTCATGATGCCGAATATAGTCAATCGCGTGTGCTTCCCCGCCCTGTCGACCGTGCGGTTAAGAGCTGTGTCAAGGACAGGAAGCCACTCGGCGGCCTGAGTGATGCGTTCGATGCGTATATCGGCATCGTCTGCCCGGGAGCCGGACAGTATTGCGGGATTTGCGAAGTTAAGGACATTCCGTTCGTCGAACTCGTCGTCGATCATGACCGTGGGGCGATTGGTAAGTATCTGGTCCTCGGGCCGCATGGCGTGGCGTTCACGAAGCTCGAGGTGTTCGAACACATCGACATGCCCGTAAAGGGCGTATGCCGTGCGGCTGGCAATACGGACACTTTCTTCGTTATCCGGGGCTGCCCTGACAAACGCATCGGCTGCCGTATCGTACCGGTAGCCTATTTCTTGGCCCTGATCCGCGTCTTTTTCGATCAATCCTACCGTAATACCGTACGGCGACAGGAGCCTGCCGCAGGTGATGCCGTCTTCGCGGATCTTGTCTTTGTTCGGCGACGAGACGGTCACGACCTCGGTATCGTTTATGCGCATGATCCAACGGAGGAATACGGCCAGCGCTATCATGACCGTTTTGCCTGCCGATGTCCTGGCAAGCAGGAATCTGCCCCGGCTGCCTTCAAGGAGTTTTTTCGCGCCGGTCCTCTGATGTTTAAGCGCCAGGGCGCCGGGTACACGGATCGCCTCTCCCACATCGCTGTCGATAAGGTCCAAGGCATCGTTCCGTATATCATCGCCTTTGGTAAGGTAACGTCGGCGCAGTTCTTCCGCGGTTGCCTTTTTGTCCGGCGTTATGGAGGGTGTATGTGCGATAGGAGCTGACGGTACGGGTTCGGCCGACTGCGACAGCCTTTTCGTCAGTCCTGTCTGTGACAGCCCGAGCATGCCGAGTATGCTGCCTTCCTCGACATCGGTATCCGATTCCCTGATCATAAGGATCTTTAAGGCATAGACAAGCGGATTTGCCAGGTATTTTTTGTTTTCGGTACCGGTAAGCGCCAGATCATCAAGCGCTCCGATTATCGGCAAACGGTCAATGATCTCAAAGGCGTCCATGATATCATCGTCAGAAATTTTTTTGAATTCGGGATCAGTGCCGGATAAGTATTCCTTTACCGGCTCCAGCGCGGTCGGGCCCAGCGGGCTGAGTATGTCCCGGTAGTCCCGAACGGCTCCTATGTCCAGGTCGAGAGAACGGAAAAGCGCCTGGATATGGTCGTTCTGTTTTGACTCTTCGAGTTCGCGTGACTGCGAGGCGATCCAGATCAGGGCAAGATAAACAGCCGCGATCTCGACCGAATTCTTTGAACGCGACTCTGCCCCTTCGGAGCGTGCCAGGATATAGTGGAATACCTCGTGCGGCAGATCGAAAAGCCGCACATGGTCGCGTAGTTTACCGGTCGCCGGATCATAAGCGCGTGGGCTTAAGCGTATCGTGCCGTCGCGGTATTCTGCAAAACGGCCCTTCAGGTCTTTGTCGATAATAACGAGTTTTTTCATCTCCGCCGATGACGGCACCGGTGTCCCGGGTGAGAATTTTTTAAGCTGGTTGGTTATAAGACGGAATACCTCGGGGCCGGGAGTCCGTTTTTGGGGGATGACCTTGTT
>JAQURW010000135.1 GCA_028715425.1 Candidatus Omnitrophota bacterium | reverse complement strand
ACTGACCCGTCGAGAAGTTTTCCCGTTCTGATCGACTTTTTGAACGAGGTCGAAAAGGAATTTTTCGAGAAATTTATCACCGTGTCCGGTATCGGGCCGAAGGCCGCCTGCAAGGCATTGACGCTTCCGATCTCCGAGATCGCCGGCGGTATCGACGCGGGCGATGTGCGGCTCTTAAAGAGCCTGCCGGGGATCGGCGAACGTAAAGCCAAAGAGATCATTGCTTCATTGCAGGGCAAGGTCGGAAAATTCGGGCTTATTCAGGACCGTACCGCCGTGCCGCTTAAAGAGATCAAAGATGACCTTAAGGAAGAGGCACTCGGCGTTCTTCTTCAGCTCCAATACAAGAGAAAAGAAGCCGAAGAGATGCTCGAAAAAGCGCTGGGCCGTAACCCGTCAGTTAAGACAGCCGAGGAGCTGTTGAATGAGGTTTATCGGCATAGGGCGGTAAAAAACTCCCCCTCGGAATTTGCCCGGCCGGGCAAATTCCAGCCCCCTCTTTAATAAAGAGGGGGCTGAGAAAGTCTGTCCCCCCTTTTTGATAAAGAGGGGGGAGTGTGGGGGGAGTTCTTAAAAGAGGGTGCTTCAATGGATAACGACCGTGAACGCATTATAACGCAGCAGGACACCGAGGAAGACGTCGTCCTCAATATTTCCCTGAGGCCTACCAAACTGTCCGAGTTTATCGGGCAGAAATCGGTTGTCGATAATCTCCTGATAGCGATTCAGGCAGCCAAACAGAGAAACGAGCCGCTTGAACATATCCTTTTATCCGGCCCTCCGGGCCTGGGCAAGACGAGCCTTGCCCATATCATAGCCAACGAGATGGGCGGCAAACTTACGGCGACCAGCGGCCCGGCGATCGAGCGGGCAGGAGACCTGATCGGCATATTGACCAACCTTGCCCACGGGGATGTCCTTTTTATCGATGAGATACACCGCCTGTCGAAGGTCGTGGAAGAATTTATCTATCCCGCGATGGAGAACTACCAGATCGATTTTGTGATCGATAAAGGGCCGTATGCCAAGACCATAAAGTTCAACCTGAAACGCTTTACCCTGGTCGGCGCTACGACGCGCTCGGGGCTTTTGTCGGCGCCGCTCCGGGCCCGGTTCGGCATTGTTCATCACATGGATTTTTACGAGCCCGAAGACCTGGTGACGATCATTACGCGCAGCGCCAAACTTCTCAATATCAGCCTCGATAAAGCGGCAGCCCTCGAGATAGCCCGCCGGTCGCGCGGTACGCCGCGTGTCGCCAACCGCCTTTTAAAAAGAGTGCGTGACTGGGCGCAGGTAAAAGGCGACGGGGCCATAACCAGGGACGTTGCGCTTGAATCGCTTAAGAATCACGGTATAGACGAAATGGGGCTGGATACGATCGACCGCAAGGTCCTTAATGTGATATACACGACATATCAGGGCGGTCCGGTCGGCATAGAGACCCTGGCCTCGACGTTGAACGAAGAACCGGACACGATCGTCGATGTCGTCGAACCGTATCTCTTAAAGGCCGGCCTCTTGAAACGGACACCTCGTGGGCGGGAACTGACGGATCTGGCGTATCGGCACCTTGGGTTGAAACAACGGGAACGGCCGAAGGATTTGTTTTGAAGCTGCTTTTGCATGCCTGCTGTGCCCCCTGTGCCTTAAGCGTAATCGATATTGCCCGTAAAGACGGATACGAAAATATCACCGGTTTCTTCGATAATCCCAACATACCTCCCGGAAACGAATACGCCCGGCGTGCCGATGAGACCAAGAAAATAATCGATACGATCTGTGTTCCGTATGATGCCGCCCGGTATTTCACAGCGGTTCATAATTATGACGACCCGTCCAAACGCTGCCCCGAATGTTGGCGGTTTCGGTTAGAGAGCGCAGCGCGCTACGCAGCCGAACACGGATTTGACGCGTTCACGACGACATTATTGTCGAGCCCGTATCAGGACCATGCGAAATTAAGAGAAATCGGTGAAGATTTGTGTAAGGGCACGGCATGCCGTGCCCTTACCTTTTATTACCGTGATTTTCGCGTGGATTTCAGGCGCGCCCACGACGAGGCGAGGCGCCGCGGCATCTATTGCCAGAATTATTGCGGGTGCGTGTTTTCGTTGGTGGAGAGGGAGGAGCGGCGTCGGGGTAGGGGCACGGCAGGCCGTGCCCCTACGAAGGTGGTATGAATGGATGGCATACATTTTTTCGGCAAAATATTGATAATTTTCGGTTTGATATGTATTGTTGTGGGGGTATTTTTTGTTTTGGCCCCCAAAATCCCCTGGCTCGGCCGTTTGCCGGGTGACATAATGATCAAGCGAGAGAATTTTACATTTTATTTTCCGCTCACAACGTCGATAATTGCCAGCGTGGTGTTATCGGTGATTTTAATATTGTTGAACCGTAAATAAACGTAGGGGCGAATGGCCTCGCCTCGCTTCGCAAGGCAGCGCCCCTACATGACGTTTTAAATTTTAGCATGAACCTATCCGATTTCGATTATGCCTTACCCAAAGAACTGATCGCCCAATACCCGAGCGAAAAACGCGGGGATGACCGTTTGTTGGTAATCGATAGGGGCACGGCGCGCAGTGCCTCTACCGTGGCCGAACGAAAATTTTCCGATATCGCCGAGTATTTCAAAAAAGGCGACCTTCTGGTCCTGAACGATACCAGGGTCATGCCTGCCCGGCTCTACGGCCGGCGCAAGACCGGCGGCAAGGTCGAGATATTTATTATCGACAAGACAAAGGTGCCGGTCGAGGCGCTCTTACGGCCGTCGGGGCGGATAGATGACGGCGAAGAAATAACGCTAACCTCAGGCGATCCGGTCATTATCCGCGGCCGGACACCGTTAGGCCGGCTGGTAGAATTTAACGATGACGTTAACGCAGTCATGGAGCGCGCCGGCCATGTGCCGCTGCCGCCGTATATCAACAGGTCCGATGAAACGGGCGACAGGGACCGTTATCAGACCGTCTTTGCGAAGTGTGAAGGTGCGACGGCCTCGCCGACAGCAGGTCTGCATTTTACCGAAGGGATGCTGAAGGCGCTCTCGGAGAAAGGCGTGGAAATAGCGTATGTGACCTTGCATGTAAGTTACGGCACCTTTGCCCCGGTCAAGGACGAATGCCTCGAACGCCATACGATGCATTCGGAATATTACCGTATTTCAAAAGAAAATGTTATAATGCTCAACAACGCACGGAACGAAAAGCGCCGTATCATCGCCTGCGGTACCACGAGTTTGAGGGTGCTTGAGACGTGCGCCGATGAACTGGTCGGGTTTATCCCGCAGGGGTATTGTTACGGCGGGAATGAATTTGCGGGATTCGAAGGATTTACAAGCCTTTTCGTTTATCCGGGATATGCGTTCCGGATCGTGAACGGCCTGATCACTAATTTTCATATGCCGAAGTCGACACTTCTTCTCCTGACGAGCGCGTTTGCGGGAAAAGAAGAACTGTTCCGGGCGTACCGGTACGCGATCGAAAACAAGTTCAGGTTTTTCAGTTACGGCGATGCGATGTTGATTTTGTAAGGGCGGAAAAATGTCATTTACCCTGCAGCACACAGACAAAAACACCCGCGCCCGCGCAGGCGTCCTCAAGACGCCGCACGGCGACATCCATACGCCGGTCTTTATGCCCGTCGGGACGCAGGCGACGGTCAAGACCCTTACAGGCGAAGAGTTGATCCGGTGCGGCGCCGAGATCATCCTCGGAAACTCGTACCATTTATATTTAAGGCCCGGCGCTGAGGTCATTAACAGCGCGGGAGGGCTCCATACGTTTATGGGCTGGGGCCGCCCTATCCTGACCGACAGCGGCGGGTTCCAGATATTTTCCCTGTCCGTCAATAAGAAGATCAAACGTGACGGTTTCGAGTTCCAGTCCCACCTCGACGGCTCACGTCATTTTTTGACCCCTGAAAAGGTCGTCGAATTCCAGACTGTACTCGGCAGCGATATCATGATGCCGCTGGATGAATGCGTCTCATATCCGGCAACGCGGGATTATGTGGAGGGGTCGCTTGAGATTACGCACGAGTGGGCGAAGAGATCGAAAAAACAACTAACCGCTAACCGCTACCCCCTAACCGCTAATCCATTATTATTCGGCATCGTCCAGGGCGGCACGTATCTCGACCTCCGAAAACGTTCCGCAGAGGAGATCGTGAACATCGGATTCGACGGCTATGCTATCGGCGGTGTGGCAGTCGGTGAGCCCGAAGATATTATCCATGAAATAACGTCGTATACGGCGGCTTTTTTGCCGGCCGATAAGCCGCGTTATCTGATGGGTGTGGGAACGCCTGAAGACATAGTCCGCGCGATCGAAGCAGGCATGGACATGTTCGACTGCGTTGTGCCGACGCGGAACGGCAGGAACGGCCAGGCGTTTACCTGGACAGGCGAGCTCCAACTGCGTAACGCTCTCTATAAGACCGATCCTAAGCCGATCGATGAAACGTGCGATTGTTATGCCTGCCGCAACCATTCGCGATCCTATATACGGCACCTGTTTAATACCGAAGAGCTCCTGGGGTTGCGATTAGTTTCATTGCACAATATCAGATTTTATGTTACACTTATACAACAAATCCGCCAGGCAATAATCGAAGACCGCTTTGCGGGGTTTATGAGAGAGTTTTTTGCACGTAGACTAAAGAATTAGTTTGTAGGATTTTTTTTGCTACAAGCTACCAACTGACACCCGGAGGATCCTATGCTATACGCTTACGCCGAAGCGCCGTCGATAGCGCCGCAAACAGGTGCAGGCCTGTTCCAGTTTTTTATTATGATGGCTGCGATCATGCTCATATGGCATTTCCTGGTATTGCGGCCCCAGAAAAAGCAGCAGGAAGATCATAAGAAACTGATAGCGTCTTTAGGGAAAAATGACGAGGTCATTACATCGGGCGGTATCCATGGCACCATCGTGAACGTCAAGGAACATAGTTTTGTCTTAAAGATCGATGACAATGCGAAAATGGAAATACAGAAAGACCATGTCACGACGGTCAAGAAAAAAAGAGAGAAGGCAATGGAGGAGACGAAATAATGAATAAGACGCTTAAGTGGAAGGCCCTGTTAACGACGATACTGGTAGGATTGGCTTTTTGGCTTGTTTACCCGCCGCTTAATATTGTCGATAAGAGCGGAAAGGTGCTTGAGAAGGGAAAGATAAACCTCGGCCTTGACCTGCAGGGAGGCATGCACCTCGTCCTGGAAGTCGATACCAGCAAGCTGACCCCCGATGAAGCCAAAGACGCTCCTGACCGTGCCCTTGAGATCATACGTAACAGGATCGACCAGTTCGGCGTCCTTGAACCGCATATCCAGCGCCAGGGAAAAAATCTTATCATAGTCCAGCTCCCCGGCGTAACCGACCGTGAACGAGCGATCGAGATCGTAGGAAAGACCGCGCACCTTGAATTCAGGCTTGTTTCCGATGATGCTGAAAAGCTCAAAAAAGCCCTTGCCGGGGAAAAGGTCGAAGGGTATGAACTTAAATACATGAAGGCCGGGAAAAAAGATCTTGAGCCGTACCTTGTAGAAGCAAAGGCCTCCATGATCGGCGATGTCATAGTCGATGCGACCACCGAATTCAGCCAGAGCACCTTTAACCAGCCGTATGTCTCTATCACGTTGAGCAGCCAGGGCGGCGCGATATTCAGCGCCCTGACCGCGGAGAACGTCGGAAAGAGGCTGGCAATCATCCTTGACGGCAACGTCTATTCGGCGCCGGTCATCCGCGAGAGGATACCGTCAGGCCGCGCCCAGATCACCGGTAACTTTTCTGTCGATGAAGCGAACGACCTCGCTATAATCCTGCGCGCGGGCGCTTTGCCTGCGCCGGTCAAGGTCATCGAGGAACGCACCGTCGGCCCTGCCCTCGGGAAAGACTCGATCGACAAAGGCATTCGGGCGACCGTCATCGGATTGATCGCTGTCTGCTTCTTTATGGTGATCTATTATCTCCTTCTCGGATGCATTGCTAACTTTGCGCTCTTTCTGAACCTTTTGCTGACCGTGGGGGCGCTTGCCTGGTTCCACGGGACCCTGACGCTGCCGGGTATCGCAGGTCTGGTCCTGACTATCGGTATGTCGGTCGACGCCAACGTTCTTATTTTTGAGCGTATACGCGAAGAGCTCAAGGTAGGGAAGTCTCTCAGGGCGGCGATCAACGCCGGGTTCAACAGGGCATTTTTGACGATATTCGATTCCAACCTTACAACGTTGATAGCCGGTTTAATCCTTTTTCAATTCGGGACCGGGCCGGTGCGCGGTTTTGCTACCACGCTCAATATCGGTATCGTGACCAGCATGTTCACTGCCATAACAGTTACTAAAATGATCCTTGATTTTATGACATCAGGAGAGGCGGGGCTGACGTCCGTTAAGATGCTCAGCGTCCTCAAAAATACCCCGAAAATAGATTTTGTCTCGATGCGGCGATATGCGTATGTCCTTTCGCTCGTCGTTATCGTGGCGGGAATGGTCGCTTTTATAAAACGGGGGGAGAATAATTACGGCATCGATTTCACCGGTGGAACTATACAGCAGTTCAAATTTACCGACCCTATCAAGACACAGGATGTGAGAAACGCGCTGAAGGATATCGGCCTTGGCGGAGCAACCATCCAACAGTACGGAAATGACCGCGAGGTGATCGTCAG
>JAQURW010000134.1 GCA_028715425.1 Candidatus Omnitrophota bacterium | reverse complement strand
ATACGGTCGTAAAGGTGGAAATAGGCTCCCCCTACGTCGTCAAGGCCATGGAAGACTGGTCACGGGATCCGAAAAACAAAGGCGGCATAGCCGTCGGTTTCGAACGAAACGGCGGTTTTCTGCTGGGGAGCGATATCAGGCTCAATAACGGCAACGTCCTTAAAAAGCTCGCGACACGCGATGCGATGCTGCCGATAATCGCGGCATTTTCTATGGCAAGAGAAAAGAAATGTAGCATAGGACAGCTGGTCGCCGGGACATTTACGGGGAACAATGCCAGCGAGGTCTGGTCAGGCCTTATCGGTTCTCTGCCTGCAGAATACGAAGGCGTCAGCGCCGAAGACGTCCAGTACTGCCAGCAGTATACCGCCACCATGGGGCAGGCCCTCATGAGGACCTTTTCGCCCAAGGAGTTCAACATAGAGGAAGTCGTCTTCCTGAGTGACGGGCGGATCCAGTACAAGACACGCGAGAGCGCCGAATTTGTCGATGCGGTCCCGCTCCCCGCCGAGAAGACCCAAAAGGGCGAGGAAGGCGTCTTTGAGCGCATGAACCGCATCCGAAATCAGCTTCAGGGCTATTTCAACGAAGACAGGAAATTCTACGGCGGCATCGTCAGGATGAATTTTCTCGACGGAGTACGCATGTTCTTCGGCAATAACGAAATCGCACATATGAGGCCGTCAGGTAATTCTCCGCAGTGGAGGATCTATTCAGAAGCAAAGGACATCAAACGCGCCATGGAGATCACGGACTACCGTTTCCAGATATATCCTGCCATTATCAAATGGTATCTTGAAAAGAAAAAGGAAACGGCCAACGTCCGCATGGATCCCCAGGGCAACAAGGAGATCAAGGCACGTTTTGAAGATGTTATCTTCACGTCAGATAAAAACAAGAAATGGGTACGCAGCGATACGCACTGGCGCACCTGGGAAATGAAGTTCGGGCCCGAGAGCGAACATACGCTGGCAAAGGGGATCGAATTTCCCGATGACAATACGGTAACGTTCTACCATACCAGGGTATTTGACGCCACCGGCAAACTGTCGTATATGCGCAAGAAAGGCGACACGCAGACCGAAAAGCTCACCATCAAGATGTCGCTAACCTGGAAGCGCGCGGAGAAACCCGAGGAGTGGCAGCTCGTGTGCCAGGAAACGTTCCTGAGCGATAAGACCGATGCCGCCGGGCAGAATCTCGACGGCCGCTCACGGACAACGATATTTAAAGGGAGCGACGCGTGGATGGAGATCGGCCGCGCCCTCAATAAGAACATCCCCATGGGCAAGCTGGTCAGCAGGCCCTTCCCGGTCATTACCGAGCGTGCCAGGGATTATTTTAAACGCGAGGGCATCAACTGGCTCGACCTCATTGACATCGCTATAGAGCCAGAATTCACGATCGAGGCCCTTATGTGGGACCAGTTTAAATACAAACAGGTCACGGCCATCGACGTCACACCCGAAATCGAGGATTTTAAGAGCCTTTGTGAAGGCGGGGCGGATCACGTAACCGCAAAGTTAAATCAGGGTTATAAATACCAGATACGCTACAACGCGCAGGCCCTGCGTCAGTACATCGCAGCCGCCGGCCTGGCAGCCAAGGAACACAATCCCGAAGAGCTGATTAAACTCTATGCCGAGGCACTACGCGTACGGGCGAGGGCAGAGGGCAAGGGAGATGACGCCGTAGAGCTGGTACCGGGCAACGGCAAACTCGACGACGGCAGACCGTCCTTTGTTTCCATAAGTTGCTTTAAGGATGACCAAAAAGTCGGCGAAGGCACCGTGCAGCTCAAGGAGCTGGATAAAAACCTGCCGTATGCGCTCGTCAGGCTGCTCAATATCGCGCTGGCTTCGGCGCACATCCCCGAGAACGAGGATGTGAACCGTTACCCGTGGCTGGTTTCGTTCATCAAGTCGCAGTATAAAGACCTGACCGGCATTGATCTTAAGTTCGAGGACTACGGGAAGATACGCTACCTCGTCATTGACAAGATAAAACCGATCAACGTCCAGCAGCTCCAGGACTACTACAAATCGGTAATCTTGCAGTTCGCGCATTCGGCATAAACGAAAACATATTCTATTGCAAAAACGGCCCTGATAGGATTATCGGGGCCGTTACATTTTTATTACAATCCCTTTACATACCTGTGACAACAAAATCCTTAAAAATGCTATACTTTAACTAAAGATATATAGATACAACACTCTATATGCACTACAAAAAAATATTCAAAAAAAACGGAGGCTTCTAAAATGAAAAGCGGTTTTCTTTCTTCATTCAGGTACTCGAAAATGGCGAAGGTATTTGCGCTTCTCGTCGTACAGTCGTTTGTTTTTTATAATGTTTCGTTCGCGTCCGTCAACCAGACGCCGCCGGCGCCTGAGGCTGCACAAGCCGCGCCTGCCAAGCCGACCATCGATACGATCGGCCTGTCCAAGGACATCGGGACCATAAAGGCAAAACATGCCGGCGCCAACGGCAAGCTTATCCTTCACATCCAGGACGCCCACTGTAATTACGAAGCCCAGACCAACATCTCAAAAATACTCGAGACCTTCTCCAAGGATTATTCCATTAACCTGATATCGGTCGAAGGGGCAGACGGGCTTGTTGACACAAGCTGGTTCAAGGCGTTTCCAGACGCGGAGATACGCAGGGAAGTCGCCGATTACTTCATGAAGAAGGGAGAGATAACAGGCGCCGAATTCCTTTCGATCACCAAGGATTATCCCATCAAGCTGTTCGGCGCGGAGACACGCGACCTGTACATCCAGAACCTGAACGCCTTTACCTCAACATATCCCATGAAGGCCGAAATGGAAAAATATCTCCAGGACGTTCGGACTATCCTGAACAACCTGAAGCACCATATCTACTCGAAAGACCTTAAGGCCTTTGACACCAAGGTCGAGGAGTATAAGGACAAAAAGATAACCCTGTCCGATTACGCCAAATATTTAAGCGTCCAGCTTAAACGCCATAACCTGGATCTCAAGAATTACGAGAACTTCGCGAAACTGGTCTACACGCTGGTCTACGAGGACAAGATAGACTTTGAGATCGTCAACCAGGAACGGACGAACCTGATCGACAAATTAAGCAAGGATCTGAAAGAAGACAAACTTAAAGAACTGGTGGGCAAATCCGTAGAATTCAAGGCAGGCAAGGTATCGACCGCGGAATATTATATGTATTTGCAGAAGGTTGCCGAGGGACAGGAAGTTGACCTCGCAAAAGATTATCCGAACCTGGCCAATTATGTCATCTACACCCGCCTCTACGAAAAGATCGATAATGAAAGGCTGTTCGATGAACTGGATTCCATCAAGGAATCGGTACAAGGCCTCTTATGCGCCAATGAAGACCAGAAGACGCTGGCATTACTCTGGGAGAACGTAAACGTCCTCCTCGGCCTTATCAACATCAAACTCGCGAACAAGGAATACAACTATTATAAGGCCCACGAAAAAGAATTTGCGATCGAATATTTTATGAATTTCATAAAAGCCAAGATCAACACCTTCCAGCTCCCGTACACCATCGAAGCGCCGACCATGATCACCGCGGAAAACCTCAAAAAGATGCAGACGTTTTACGAGATCGCCATAATAAGGGATAAGGCGCTTATCGATAATACCATAAAGGCCATGGGCGACGAAAAGACCGATGTTGCAGTCCTGATCACCGGCGGTTTCCATACCGAAGGCATGCGTAAGCTCCTAGAAGAGAAGGGCATCGGCTACATGGTCATCTGTCCGACCATCACCAAGGACGTCGAATCGCCGTACATACAGGTATTGACGAACCAGCGTACGCCGTTCGAGGATCTCCTCGTTGAAAGCGCGACACCGACCAAAAAAGACAGCCTTTTGGCGCCGTGCCTGATATCGAGCCGGATACTGGAAGGCCGGAACGAAGCAACCGTTCTTCAGGGGATCGCCGAACGCATTGCAAACGACCAGAACGATTGGGTAGACGTATACGCCCAGCACTGGATGGTGAAAGTCCTGGCCATCGCCAACGAATTAAAGCTCGATAAGACCGAAAATCTGGTTGTAGACTCCTTTATGTCCGCCCTCGAGCAGGTAAAAAAAAAGAACGGAATCAACCTCACTCAAAATAACCTCGACACGATAAAAAACACGTTCAGGAACGCGGTCAGGAGGCATGGAAAAGTTCTTGCTCCTGATTTTGCCTCTCATATCGCCGGCCTTGATCTCGGCACCGATCAATT
Source organism: Candidatus Omnitrophota bacterium (assembly GCA_028715425.1). Classification (GTDB taxonomy): domain Bacteria; phylum Omnitrophota; class Gorgyraeia; order JABMRN01; family JABMRN01; genus JAQURW01. The sequence continues at coordinate 2,562 of JAQURW010000134.1, read as the reverse complement.
CGGTATCAATGTCCGGGAATTGCTCGATAAAAGTTATTTCAGGATATTTGCGGACACCAGCACACCGAACCTGAAAGACGGCGAACGCCTGGTCAGGGTCATAAACACATTCAAGATCGCATACCGGAATGCCCTCGAACAACTGCCAACGCCGCCCTGGACAGAAGAGATGCGCGAACTCTATATCGCCAAGGCAGCCATGAAGATAATCAGGCTCCGGCCCGTTTCAGAAGCCATAAAAAACAACATCGTGGCGTTCGGCGTGTCAGGCGGGGACTGCGGAGGGTTGAACCCGGCGCTTGCAGCTGCGGCCCTGACCGCCCTCAACAGCACGGCGATCTCCCAGTTACAATTCATCACGCAGATAGCCGACATCCGTGACCATCTTGTCCTTGCCATGCCTGAAGGTCTGGATGCCTTGACCAAGAAAGATATATGGGAAGTCGGCATACCCGTTGACCATGTATATGCCTCGCGCATACAAGAGCGCGGCAGTATTACTCCGTATTCGACCCGCGCAAGCATATTCAAGCCCGGCAAGGCATCGATAGATACCGACCTGCCCAACATCGAACTTATAACGGCCATAAAGAACCTGACCGGTTTTAAAGGCGATCCGGTAAAACTCCAGAAACTGTTATTTGCCCTGGTCTACGACGTAGACAAAAGGACCATGACCCCGGTCAAATATGGGACTGAGACAGAGCGCAGGCCGTTACCTCAAGGTTTGGTCAAGCAAAACCCAAAGAACCCTTACGGCGTTACTATAGACCTTACCAACGCCATGATCTATTACCGGAACGATATTAACGAACAGGACAATTCTCTGGACAATCCCGCTCTGGTCGCCATCCGGGAATACATCCTGGCCAACAGCGACCCTAAGGACCGTGTAAAAGGCGCCATAATCATAGGAGGGGACGATCATTCGGTCGAGGCATATAAACTCAGCATGCTCTTACGGGGCATTACAAACGTCAATGCCATTTTTAAGAGCGTGGATAACGATGTTAATGCCCTCATGATGGGATTCCATACCGCGGTCTGGAACAGCCGCGAGCGTTTTGTCGAGGCATGCGTCGAAAACGGCGTCATGATCATGGAGGTCATGGGCAGGAAATACGCAGATCTTGCGGTGCGTGTCGGCAGGAAAGACCTGGAGAGCGGGTCCCCGCTTCTTTTAAAGTATTTCCACCGGTTGCCCGAGCGTCTTCAAAATAAATACCATGCATTGAGCGACTCGTTTGCGACTGTCGGCCCCAACGACTATATATCGCTGAAGGACATTATCAAAAAGGTGAAAGAAACGTATTTCAGGACCGGCGGCAGGGTCAATATGATCGTTGCCGAAGGCTATGAATTCTGGAAGCCTGTGCACCTTGACAATTTAACCGATCCCGCTGAAGTTGCTCTTGCCGCCGAGCTGCGCGCGGCAAACAGCACCAATAAAGCGATCGCCGAAGCCATTGAGACAAAGCGTATTGAAGCGGAACTTGCCGAGGAAGGCATTCTCGACAACCCGGAAGTCCAGGCACTTTTATATAAGCGCTCAACAGACGAGGCCGACGCCCATGGCCATAAACCCTTGAACGGCATAACCAAATTCATCGTGGCGGCGGTCAAAGAAGCCATTAAAAACGATATCAAGAGATTTAAAAAACCCGTACCGGTCGTGCGGAACGACCTTGGCTATTCCCCCAGAGGCGACGCAGTGCCGCAGAATGCGCCGGACGGCTCAAAGAGCGGCGAATTCGCTCTGGCAACCAAGAACGGCGCGATTTCTGCAGAGCTTACGATTGTCCGAAACGAATCAGGGCGCGTACCATTTTTCGCGGAACTTAAAAGCGCCGACGGCTTGTATCAAAAGGACCATTTCAGGAACCCTGCCGATCCCGAGGAAGACCCTGTGCCGACCCCGGTCGATGATGTAGTATTTGGAAGCGATAAGAGCAGAACATCGAAATTACCCATTGCCATCACCGATGTATTCACCGAAGCGCAACTTGTCAAGATGGGCATGTTGACCGGAAGCGAAGCCGCGCAGGTTACCGACGAAAATCTTGACCGGCTTGCCGCAGAATTTTCACCGGCCACTAAGGCCGGATTTTCGGTGCGTCTCAGCGCCGAACTGGTGCCGCACGTAACCGGAAAAGTGGTCAGCACCCTTGCAAGCGGGCTTGCCCATAAAAAGGCGTCATTCATCGTAGTCCCCGGCGGCAACGATTCGGGCATCCTGGCATATCTCGTGGCGCACGCGAACAGAGATTATAACGCGCTGCGCAAAGACACCAATCCGGTCACCCGCTACTGGGGCTATGTGCTGGATGCGTTACAGGATACGATCGTCATACTCGTGCCCGAATACCAGGACAAACTGTCTCTGGCCGACATATCCAAGGTCGTAGGGGCAAAGTACGCCGAATCCAAGCACGTCCACAAACGCGGGATTGTCAACGTCATCTTAAGCAGAGGATACCGGATCAAAGCAAACGATAAGTCTTTGCTCGAGTTCCTAAAAGAAAATCCGCGTTCGCTGGCGGCAGCATATGTCAGCCACACGAC
>JAQURW010000006.1 GCA_028715425.1 Candidatus Omnitrophota bacterium | reverse complement strand
CCTTGCAGAGGCGCTTACCATGGCAGGCATCCAGGTTGCAAGTCTGGAACATATCGACGACGATTATATCTATGATTTTGAGATCACCTCCAACCGCAGCGATTGTCTCAGCACGATTGGCCTTGCGCGGGAGATCGGCGCCATAACCGGACAGAAACTTGTTATTCCGCCGGAACTGTCGGCCCATGAGGGGCCGGCTCAGGAAAAATTTCCCGTCGCGATCAAAATAAAAAATAAGGAACTGTGCCCCCGCTATACCGGACGGATCGTCAGGAACGTCCGCATCCAGGATTCGCCCGACGGCCTGAAGACGCGGCTTACGTCGATAGGTATGCGGCCCGTCAATACCGTCGTCGATGTCACGAACTTTCTTTTGATGGAGACCGGCCAGCCGATGCATGCCTTTGACCTCGACAAGATACACGGGTCGATCATCGTGCGAACGGCTCAACAAGGCGAAACCATCCGGCTTCTGGACGGCTCGGTTAAGACCCTCGAAAACGGGATGCTCGTGATTGCCGATGAGCACGGCCCCATTGCGGTGGCAGGCGTTATGGGGGGATCCGCAACCGAGGTATCGCATGAAACACGTTCCGTTTTTCTTGAAAGCGCTTGTTTTGACCCGATTTCGGTCCGACGGACTGCGCGGGCTTTGGGATTGGCGACCGAATCAAGCTACCGGTTTGAGAGGAAAATAGACTTAAGCCAGGTCGCCCCCGCTTCGTTCCGGGCCGCCTCTATGATGCGCGATATTGCCGAAGGGGTCATAGAGGGGTTTAAGGATGTCGATCATACCGTTTCCCGGCCGAATGAGATTTCCCTTATCCCGGAACACGTCGACAGCCTTTTAGGCATTGATATCCCCGTTGACGCGCAAAAAAAGTATTTACAAGCGCTCGGCTTTACCGTCTCCGGAGATAAAAAATGTTTAAAGCTTATCGTACCGGTAAGCCGGCGCGATATCGGCCAGGAAGTGGACGTGATCGAGGAGATCGCCCGCGTCTATGGCTATAACAAGATCCCCGAAACATTGCCTCATCAGGTCGGGGCCGTGAGCCTGGTAAGCCGCGATCAGATGGTTAAAAAAGAGGTCCGGCGTCTCCTCTCAGGGCTCGGCGCGCATGAGATCATGACGTATAATCTTTCGACAAGAGAAAACGCCGCCCTCTTCGATCATAAGGCCAAGGAAGAGGCATGTATTAAGAATCCGCGCAGTAAAGAGCAGGAAGTCATGACCCAGACGCTTATGGCGGGGATGATGCGCGCGATAGCATGGAACATAAACCGGCGAAACACCAACCTGGTTTTGTTTGAGATCGGCAAGACGTACGGCCGCCCGTCAAAAGATATGTATACAGAAGAGGCGCGATTAACCGTCGGTATGACCGGCATCGTCTCCGAAGATTGGCAATCCCCGCAGCGGGAATATACCTTTTACGATCTGAAGGGTACGGTAAAGACCCTGCTTGAAAAACTGGGGATCGAAGACGTAAAATATGGCGGGGTCTCGACGTATCCTTATTTAAGCACAGCCGTCGGGCTTGACCAGCACGGTTCCTGTATCGGCATTATCGGTACGGTGGCGGCCTCAACGCTCGAGGCCCTTGATATTAAGCAGAATGTGTATATCGCGGAACTTTATCTGGATATGATACTCAAAGAAGCCGTCCTGGAACGGTCGGCCCGTCCTATCCCGAAATATCCGTCGGTCATACGGGATATTTCTATCGTGGCAGACAGCACGGCGCCGGCAGGCGGGATCATAAGCCGCATCAGGGAGCGGGGTTCGGGATTATTGAAAAAAATAACACTCATAAGCCGGTATCAGGGAAAACAGATCCCCGAAGGGAAGGTGGGGCTCTTGTACCGGCTTGAATACCGTGATGATACGCGAACGCTGACCGATGAAGAGGTTGAAAAAGAGCACACCGCCATCAAAGAACACCTTGCGGCCAAGCACGGGATAGCCTTCCGCTAAAAGATACCGGCATGCAGAAAAAATATTCTCAACGATCACCGGAAAACCAGAAAACATCCTTGCGCCTGGCGGTTTTTATCGTCAGTCTTTTTATCCTGATACTGCTCGTCAGGCAGGTCTTTTATGCCCCGGTCAAACGACCCGTAGAGCCGCTTAAGAAAAAGGTTGTGATACCGGCCCCGAAAATAAAGAAAGAAAAAAAGGCCGTCGTGCCGAAAGGGGCCGTCGCCGAAAAACCGCGCGTAACGCCCACAAAGAAAGGGCCGGAAATAGCCATTGTCCTCGACGATTTCGGGTACACTATGGAGAACGTCGATAAACTTCTTGCCCTCAGGATACCGATCACCTTTTCGATATTGCCGCATCTAGCCCATTCACGGGATATTGCCGTGACCGTGATGGATGCGGGATATGAGAGCATACTGCATTTGCCTATGGAACCTCTTTCGCATACGGTACCGGTCGAACATGATACTATAACGACTGCCATGACCGATGCCGAGATTGTGGCAATAGTACGCAGCGCGAGCGCCGCCGTTCCCGGGATTAACGGTGTATCCAATCATATGGGATCGCGCGCTACCCAGGACCGCCGCATTATGACGATCGTCATGCGCTATCTCAAGACAAGAGGGCTTTTCTTTTTTGACTCCCGGTCAACCGGTACGTCGGTATGCGAAGATGTGGCATACAAGGTCGGGCTCCCCTTTGCGGCCCGCGACATTTTTCTCGATAATAGTAACGATCCCGACTATATCAAGAATCAGTTGTTGGTCCTTAAAAAGCGCGCTCTAACGTCCGGCAGCGCTATCGGGATCGGCCATGACCGGGCGCAGACGGTCCGTGTCTTGACCTATATGCTGCCGCGGTTTAAAAAAGAAGGGATCAGATTCGTTTTCTTGTCGGAAGAGGTTAATTAACTTGCCTAGTATTATTTTCGGTGTTAGAATTAAATCGGAAAAAACCCCTGCTGTGTTCGTGATTAGGATAGTGATATTTAAGCCTACAAGCAACACTTTGGGGATCTGACTCTGGTTTGCCCTTGGGCTTATCAGGAGGATTCCCCCCTTCACATAAAGGGACTTTAATATCGTTATTCTACACGGCACGAGCAGGGTTTTTCTTCGATGCGAATTAATAGCAGCCCGGGCAAGAAGAAGCTTCGGGTTAAAAAAGGCGCGATAATTGTAATGGATCTATTTCAAAAAGAAAAAACTGCCGCAACGGAAGAGCCGCTTTCGGCGCGTATGCGGCCGCGGACACTGGCCGAATTTGTGGGGCAGGAACATATTGTCGGCGAAGGAAAACTCCTCCGCAGGGCGATCGAGGCTGACCGGATCCAGTCGCTTATCTTTTACGGCCCGCCGGGATGCGGGAAAACGGCGCTTGCCTCGCTCATCTCGGCCATTACCGGCGCGTACTATGAACGCATAAATGCCGTATCCAGTAATGTCCAGGAAGTGCGGACATGTCTGGACCGGGCAAAAAAAAGGGCCGGGATCGACGGAAAAAAAACCATACTCTTCATAGACGAGATCCATCGTTTTAACAAGGCGCAGCAGGATGTCCTGATGCCTGACGTTGAAAACGGCAACCCGGTCCTGATCGGCACCACGACGCATAACCCTTTTTTCTCGGTCAATGCGCCGCTCTTATCGCGGTCGCAGATCTTTGAGTTTAAACCCCTGACCCGGCAGCATATTGCGGATATTATTCGCCATGCATCCCGCGATAAAGAGCGGGGGCTTGGGGCGTTGGCGCTGGAGATCGATGACGACGCCATGAAGCATCTTGCCGTGATATCCGACGGCGATGCCCGCCGGGCGCTCAATGCCCTGGAGATCGGCGTGCGCACCACGCGGCCGGGCAAGGACGGCGTTATCCGCTATACACTTAAGGTCGCCGAGGAATCGATCCAGCGAAAGGCGATCGTCTACGATAATGACGAAGACGGCCATTATAATACCGTAAGCGCTTTTATTAAAAGTATGCGGGGCTCCGATCCGGATGCGGCGCTATACTGGCTTGCGAAGATGCTCGTAGCCGGCGAAGACCCCCGATTTATAGCCCGGCGGATCGTTATTTGCGCCGCAGAAGATGTCGGCAATGCCGATCCTCAGGCGATCGTTGTGGCTCATGCGGCCTTTCAGGTCTCGGAATTTGTCGGTATGCCCGAGGCGCGTATACCGCTTGCGCAGGCAACGGTCTATGTGGCATGCGCCCCGAAATCGAATGCGGCATACCTCGGCATCGAAAACGCCATGAAAGACGTCGAGAACGAAAGGACGCAGGAAGTTCCGGATCATCTTAAGGGGACGTCGTATGCCGGCGCCGCAAAGCTCGGCCACGGCAAGAATTACAAGTATGCGCATGATTATGAGGATCATTATGTCAGGCAGGAGTATATGCCCGGGAAGAAAAAATATTATATACCGGGTACTATGGGATACGAACGGCAGATCAAAGAGTGGCTTGAAAGACTTAAGAAAAACTCCCCCGTTCCCCCTCTTTAGTAAAGAGGGGGTAGACGTGGGAAACAAACAACTGCAGTCCCCCTCTTTTTTAAAGAGGGGGAGGGTAGAGGAGTTAAAAAGAAGTGACCAAAGCAATAGTACTTATTTCCGGCGGCCTTGACAGCATATTAGCCGCGAAGGTCCTCATGGGTCAAGGTATCGATCTGATCGGCGTTACGTATGTCACGGAGTTTTTATCGACCGACCTCGAACGATATCGAAAGCATATCGATACCGTGACCGCGGCCATCGGGCTTAACAATCGTATTATCGATATTTCGGCGGAATATCTCGCCCTCCTGAATGCCCCGCTCCACGGTTTTGGCGCGAATATAAATCCCTGCATCGATTGTAAAATTTATATGCTTAAGCGAGCCAAAGACTTGATGAAGGAAGAAAAGGCGGCGTTTATCGTTACCGGGGAGGTCCTCGGCGAACGGCCGATGTCCCAGCGCCGGGATGCCCTGAATATCATCGAGCGGGAATCGGGATTAAAAGGGTACCTTTTGCGCCCGCTTTCGGCCAAGTTGCTGCCGGAAACCGTCCCGGAACTCGAAAAGATCGTCGATAGAGAACGATTATATGATATCCGGGGCCGCTCCCGAAAACCGCAAATGGCCCTTGCCGAACAACTCGGCATTAAACAATATTCTCAGCCTGGCGGGGGGTGTCTCTTGACCGATCCGGGGTTTACGGCGCGCCTTGAAGACCTTATCGGGCATGGCCCCCTGACGCTTGACGATGCGCGGCTCCTGAAATGCGGCAGGCATTTCAGGCTTGACGGTTCGACAAAATTCGTGCTCGGCCGCGACCAGGACGACAACGAACGTCTCCTGGGTATAGCCCGCGATAACGATATCATACTCGCGCCGGACGGCTTTCCCGGACCGATCGGTATCTTACGCGGGGAAGCAACCGCTGCCAATCTTACCCTGGCAGCCCGCGTTCTGGTGGGCCACACCAAGAAACGGGCAGATAACTCCGTCGGGGTCCGGTATTCAAGGCGCCATGACCGCGATAGGGCATGCCTCAGGGTTTCTGCGTTGACCCGGGATAAGATCGATGCCGCGCGCGTGGGAGCGCGGTAACCTTGACAATAGCGTATCATAAATACTATAATGCCCGAGGAGAGAGATATGCCAAAGACTATCAAAGAAATAAATGAGAAGATAAAACAGGGTGCGGCCGTTATCGTTACGGCAGAGGAGATCATCGATATCGTCGATAAGGTCGGAGCCCGCGAAGCCGCCCGCAAGGTCGATATTGTGACAACCGGGACTTTCGGACCGATGTGTTCGAGCGGCGCTTATTTTAACCTGGGCCACACCAAACCGAAGATCAAGGTAGGCGGCGGGACCGTTACCCTGAACGATGTCCCTGCCTATGCGGGATTCGCGGCCTGCGATATTTACCTCGGCGCAACCGCGATGCCTCTAGATGATCCGCGCAATAAAATATTTCCCGGCGAATTCCGTTATGGCGGTGCGCATGTGATCGAACAGCTGGTAGGCGGGAACGATGTGCGCTTAGAGGTATCCGCTTACGGAACAGACTGTTACCCCCGCAAGGCGCTTAAGACGCTCATAAACCTGAAAGATATTAATGAGGCGGTATTGTTGAACCCGCGCAACTGTTATCAGAATTACAATGTCGCAGTGAATCTCTACGGTGAGCGCGCCATTTATACCTATATGGGGATCCTGAAACCCGATCTCGGTAATGCCAACTATTGTTCTGCAGGACAGTTGTCGCCGCTGTTAAACGATCCGTATTATAAGACCATCGGCATCGGGAGCCGGATATTTCTGGGCGGCGGTATCGGGTATGTATATTGGAACGGGACGCAGCATAACCCCCATGTCGCGCGTACCGAGAACGGCATACCGGAAGCGCCTGCCGGGACCCTGGCGGTGACGGGAGATCTTAAACAGATGACCCCGGAATTCCTGGTAGGGACGTCGTATGTCGGGTACGGCGTGACGTTGACCGTCGGGATCGGCGTGCCTATCCCGATCCTGAACGAAGAGATCGTTCGCTATACCGCCGTGCGCGATGAAGAGATCTATGCGCCGATCGTCGATTATTCGAAAGACTATCCCGGCGGTATCGCGAAGAATTACGGGAAGGTCGATTATAAGACCTTACGCAGCGGTGTTATCGAGATAAAAGGGAAAAAAGTCCCGACCGCCTCTCTTTCAAGCTATCATAAAGCGGCGAAAATTGCCGAGACCCTGAAATCGTGGATACACGAGCGCAAATTTTATTTGACGGAGCCGGTAGCGCCGATCCCGGGCGTCGAAAGCGGCGTAAAATTTAAACCGTTAACCGAACGGCCGATGCCGGAATAAGGAGCCGTACCATGGAGACCTCCTCGACGGTTTCATATGCCATAGCGTTTATATCCGGGCTTTTAGTGTTCATGTCGCCCTGCATCCTGCCCCTCATACCGACGTATATATCGTACCTGACCGGTGTCGCCTTTAAGGAGCTGACCGGCGAGATTACACCCGAAATCCGGCGGCGGATACGCCTGGTGACGGTAGTGCATTCTCTTTTGTTCATTATAGGATTCAGCGTTATTTTTGTGCTTTTAGGGACAACCGTTTCATATGCGGGGAAAATGCTTCTCCATTATCAGGTGCTGCTGAAAAAAATAAGCGCCGCGATCATTATCCTGTTCGGCCTTATGATAACGGGTGTCTTCCGCATCGCCTTTCTGGAAAAAGAGCACAGGGTGGAATACCGGAAAAGCGGGGTCACCTATCTGGGGTCCTTTATCGTCGGAGCGACCTTCGCGTTCGCATGGACGCCCTGCGTGGGGCTTGTGCTGGGGTCGATACTTGCCTATGCATCCAGCACTGCCAGCGTTGCACTCGGGGTAAGGCTCCTGGTCGTTTTTTCGCTTGGCCTCGCGATACCTTTTTTTGCGGCAGCGCTTTTGATCAATTCATTTTTGCTCTATGTCAAAAAAATACGACGCTATATCGGGATAATAAATAAAATCGGTGGTATAATATTAATAGGATTCGGGGTATTGATATTAACGGGAGGTGTGCGGTGAAAAAATGTGCGGCAATAATAACAGCCGGTTTGTTATTGATAAGTATTTTCGGTTGCGGCTGCGGTTCAGGCCATGCCCAGCAGGCATCGCTGGGAAAGGCAACGGATTTTGAGCTGACGGATATAAACGGCAATCCCGTTAAGCTGTCGTCGTATCAGGGGAAGGTCATTATCCTTAATTTTTTCGCGACATGGTGCCCACCCTGCCGGATGGAGATGCCTGATTTTAATGAACTCTACCGGGAACGGCAGAATGAGGTGGTCGTTATCGGCATCAATGTCGGCGATGAGTCTGTCCCGGCCATAAAAAATTTTGTCGATAGGAACAAGCTCTTGTTCCCGATTGCCAAGGATGACGGCACGGTAAACCAGGCCTATGGCCCTTTCCGGGCGATACCCGTTACGGTGGTTATAGGAAAGGATTTTAATATCGCGCGCCAGTATATCGGGGCGAGGACAAAGGCTGTTTTTGAAAACGATATAAAGGCGCTTGAATAGGCAGCATATGATCATTACCAAGAAGAAAAAACTCGAAGATATACTGCAAGCCATAGGCGGAGGGCGGGGGGTCTTTATCGTCGGATGCGGGGAGTGTTCGGCGACCTCGAAAACCGGCGGCGAGGCCGAGGTCCTTTCCATGCAGGAAGCGCTCCAAAAGCACGGATTCAACGTGACCGGTTATGTGGTCCCGGATGCCCCGTGCTTTGCCTCAAAGGTCAGGGTTGCCCTTGCGAAAAACAAGAAGGCCCTGGATGCGGCCGATTCCATCCTTGTCCTGGCATGCGGCCTGGGCGCCCAATCGGTCAAAGACAACCTTGTAGCCGAAAAGGCCGTTCACATCGGATGCGATACCGTTTCGATAGGCCAGGTCGACAAGGACGGAATGTTCCTGGAACGGTGCTCGGCCTGCGGAGAATGCCTTTTAGAGCTGACCGATATGATCTGTCCGGTGACACGATGCGCTAAGGGGCTTTTGAACGGCCCCTGCGGCGGCCAGGACAAAGGCAAATGTGAGACTGACCGCACCAAGGATTGCGCATGGGTGCTTATTTACAAGTCATTAAAGAAAAAGGACAAACTGCATCTTTTGAAACAGATAAAAACGCCCAAGGCGTTTTCGAAAATGCTGAAGCCGCGCTACGTAAATCCGGCGGCAGGGTAGACGACGAGGGAGGGCACATGGCTCAAGAAGAAACGCCTGTTATAGCGAAGATGAAGCAGATAACGGCCCAGGATATAATGTCGCTTAATGCCATAACCATCAATGACGAAGCGATGCTCTTCATGGCGGCGCACCTGATCATGCGTTTTAAGATCAGCGGCATGCCGGTTGTCGATAAGGACGACAAGGTTGTCGGGATTATTACGGTGACGGACCTCTTCCGTCTCATGGGCGATACCGTATCCCCGGCCGCGGAACAGGACAAAAAAAAGAGTATTGAAACAAACATCGTGAAAAATGTCATGTCCCGCAATGTCGTCACCGTACGAAAAAACACCAGTTTTTATGAACTCTTAACGATCATGTGCGATAAAAATATCCATACGTTGCCTGTCCTGGACGGCGACAAACTGATAGGCATTGTCGGGCGGCGGGATGTTATTAATACCTATTATAAGCTCGTTAACGAGATGTGGCATTGATGGTTTTAGCGTCACCGGTTCTCGACATATCAGCGCTCACCGTGACATATCCTTCCGGTCATGGCCGTGAAAGAAACGTTATCGATACGGTAACCCTCCAGATCAATAAAGGCGAGCTTGTCGGTTTATTGGGGCCGAACGGCGCCGGGAAGACAACCCTCATCAAGGCCATGATCGGATTGATCGGCTACCCGAGCGGGACAATATCTTTTTTCGGGAAACGGTTTGCCGACCGGTCGGTCCGGCGGCAGATCGGGTATATGCCCGAGATCGCGACCTATCACTGGTTCCTTACCCCGACGGAAATATTATGGATGTTCGGCAGGCTGGCCGGGATGGATACGGATGTTCTGCGCCGGCGGATCGACGAGACCCTTAAGACCGTCGGACTTTTTGAAGAACGCAACATATTGATCAGGTATTTTTCGAAAGGGATGCAGGGGCGGATCAACCTGGCGCAGGCGCTTTTGCATGACCCGGCCTTTCTTGTGCTTGACGAACCGTTTTCCGGGCTGGATCCTGTCGGCAGGATCCACGTCCGTAATATCCTGAAGGCCCTGAAGGCGCAACATAAGACCGTGCTTGTTTCGTCGCATGAACTATCCGAGGCGGAACTTATATGCGACAGCATATGTATCCTTCGAAAAGGGGAGGTGCTTAAATACGGCCCCTTGAGCGCCTTGTTAAAGGAAAAAGGCGAGTTAAGCCTCGAACATTATTTTTTATCCATGATCGGCGAGAACCCATGAGAACGATTGCGGTTATAGCAGCGGGTGTCTTAAAAGAACTGGTGAGGCGCAAGGATCTTTACCTGATCGGGGCGCTTCTTATCATCGTTATTACCTATAGCGCCTATGCCTCATTCGGCGGGCAGACCGGGTTTCAGAGGTATTTTAAGGAGATAGGCATAACCCTTACGTATATCTTCTCGGTGGTCATAGCCGTCACGTTTGCCAGCCGGCAGATCCCGCAGGAGGTCGAGTCAAAGACGATATATCCTATTTTGGCGCATCCTGTCACCCGAATGGAATTCATCCTCGGGAAGTTTTTCGGGGTCTGGGGCATCTCGTGCCTCAGCTTTACGGTTTTTTACGGGATTTTTATCGGATCGATCATCATACACGGCGACCGCGCGACGCCGGGGCTTCTTCTCCTCGAAGGGTATATCCTGCATGCATTTTTGCTTTCTTTTTTTGTGGCGCTTACCATTTTATTGTCCCTTTTTTTAAGCACCGCAGCAAATACCGTAATAGCGATCATTATCTATTTTGGGACGAACTGGTTCGGTATAACATTGCCCGGCTATATATTGTTGCCCCACCCTGAACTTTTTGACATCAAGGAAAAGATCATTCATACCCGGGATATTGTTCCGGCCTGGGTCCTATTGTTCCTGATATGTTATGCTATCATGTATACCGCGCTTTTCCTGGGGACTACCTGCCTTGTCTTCAGGCGCAGAGACCTATGAGCAGAAATAATACGCTCCCGTTCCTTATGGCTCTTGGTATCCTTTACGCCGGTACGATCCCGATAAACGGCTATTTAAGGGATCATTATGCCACGACAACAACCTCGACCGACATTATACAGAATGTCTTCGGGGGTATGCGCGAAATGGTGGCGGATTGGGCCGGGATGCGGGCCGAAGAATATTTTCATAGGGGCATGCCGTATCTTACGGCCATGTCTTTTCACGAGGGGCAGTCTGCCCTGGCAGAGGCCTCGCGCGGATACCGAGAAGGCGAAGAAGACCACCATGAACATGAAGCCGTGTCTCAGGACTTTTTTTCTCGGATCCAACGCGCCGTCAAAGTTACCGTGCATTCACATCTTCTGCCTTCGGAAGAAAAAGAGGTCCTCCCCTGGTTTTATATCGAGGTAAAGTTCAATCCGCATGATATTAACGGCTATACGCTGGGCGGCTATTATCTTGAACGGCTTGAGAGGACAGACGAAGCCCTGAGTTTCCTTAAACAAGGGACAGCGTATAATCCCCGATCGGCAAGTATACTGGCGGCATTGGCATGGGCATATCTTAAAAAACAAGACCTCTCTAATGCTGTCAACTGTCTGGAAAAAGCCCGGGCTTTGTGGCTTGAACGGTCATGGCCGAACGATGCGCATGATTCATACAGCCAGGACGACCGTTTTTTTACTTTTGACCTTCTCGGCAATATTTATGCAAAGAACGGAAAACGCGAACAGGCGCTGGCTGTTTATCGAGAGATCTACCGGATCGACCCGCGGCCGCAAACGGCAACAACGATCGAAGAGCTTACAGCCCTGCGTTAAGGGGAACTTTTCTTTCCTCAGGATTGTCTAATATAATAGCAAGGCAGATTATACATGAAAGAGATCTCAAAAGAACTTTTAACCGAAGCCGCTTCGGGCAACATGGAGGCCTTTCAAGAGGTATATAAGGCGCTGGCGGGCTATGTCTATACGGTAGCCTTAAAGGTCACCCAGAACCGGGCTGATGCAGAAGAGGTGACCCAGGATGTATTTATCACCGTATATAAAAATTTAAATACCTTCGCCTTCAAGGCTTCTTTTAAGACGTGGGTATACAGGATAACGATGAATATGGCAATCAATAAATATAGAGTGACCGCAAGGAACAAGACGCGGCATGTCGATCTTGACAGCGCACCGGATGCGGCGTGCGGCGCTTCTACCGTAACACAACATCTGGAAGAAGAAGAAACGAAAAACCGGCTGGATGTCTTATTGGCAAAATTAAGCCCGGAAATGCGCTCATGTATCATATTGCGGGAGATCGAGGGGATGGATTATAAGGAAATAGCCGGGACCCTCAAGATACCGCTTAATACCGTGCGGTCAAGGCTTAAACGCAGCCGGGAAGCGCTTATGGCCGCCGCATACGGCGAAGCCGCAAGCGGCGCCCCGAGTACAGGAAGGCAGGTGATCAATAATGAGGTGCGATAGAGTCAAGGATCTGCTGTTGACCGAATACCGGGATAAAGAGCTGGATGAGAGAACACAAAAAGATGTGGAAAACCATCTGGCCGGTTGCGAAGGGTGCCGTGCGATAAACGAGCGTTTACGGTCTGTAAGCCTGGCATTTCATGCCGTAGAAATTATCGAACCCCCGCAAAGGGTATGGGAAAATATCCGCCGGGAGATCGTTCGGGCGCCGGAACCCCGTCATGCGGCCGGTTTTGATCTTGTGAAACAATGGATCGGCCGTTTCACGGTAACCCCGCGTTTTGCGGCATTACGCCTTGCAACGGCAGCGGCGACGGTACTGATCGTACTCGGCCTTTATACGTTTTTACGCGAAGGCTCAAGCGGCAACCGCGAAACGGACGCAGGGTTTTTCATAGCATCGCTTATCGACGATAACGAAGATAACGGATACGATCTGGGAACGGATATAGAACGCTATTTTCTTTAATAACGCTAAGACCAGTATTGAGAAAGGAGGTGATCGGGATGAGATCCGTAATGAACTATGCGATTATCGGCGCTATGGCGATCCTGATAGGGGCTTTAAGCGCCTGTGCCCAAGATGCCTGCGGGCAGAACGCGAAAGAGACAGCACCGGGTGACAACATGGATAAAAAACTTGTCAGGGAACTTAATATTACCAAGGAACAACAGGAAAAACTGAAGGCAAACCGTGTTGCGCAGATGGAAAAAATGAAAACCTTGCGGACAGCCATGCAGGAACAGAGGACCCGGTTAATGAATGCCCTGAAAGATCCTGCCGTTACCCGCGCGGGCGTAGAACCGATCGTGACTGATATAAAAACGCTTGAAGGACAGAAGATCGAGCTAAGGACCGACGGTATCTTTGCGGTTAAGGAGATCCTGACGCCGGAACAGTTCACCAGGTTCCAGGAAAAAATGGAAAAGGCAAGGAAGCAAAAATCCGCGGGCAAAGGGCGCACAAGGGGGCACGGGGAGCATCGGGATGATATGTAATCTTGACATTCCGTGGGGCCTGCGATATAACAAAGTATGCTTTTCAGCGAATATCCATCCTTTACGCCGATCACGAAAGCAACAAAAAGCGTCTTAGAAAAGGCGCTTTTTGCCTGCCAGCCGGAACTTTCCGAATACACTTTTGCCGGCCTTTATGCCTGGCGCGAAAGCGAAGCGCTTGACCTTGCGGGCCTCAAGGGCTTTATTATTCTCCGTTCCCGAAAGGACGGGGATATAAGTTATTTTGATCCCCTGGGCCCGGGCGATCCCGGGGCTCTTATGACGATGCTATGCGCGGCCGGCGGATACTTCAAAAATATACCGGAAAAAACCCGCGCTCTGGCAGCGAACGATAAGACCTTTAAGATCGAATTGGATCAGGACAACATGGATTATCTGTATCATAGGCATGATCTTATTGCCCTGGCAGGGAAAAAGTATGACGGCAAAAGGAACCTTATAAAAAAATTCAAGTCGTCCTGCACGTATGAATATGTGACCCTGACAGACCGCACGATCGGGGAATGCCTGGCTTTCGAAGAAGGCTGGTGCGCCATAAAGGACTGTGACAGCCAGGAAGGCCTGCGTAACGAGCGGCGGGCGTTGGCAGCGATGGTAGGCGATTTCCAGTGGCTTGGGCTTCATGCCGGTGCGATAAAAATCAAAGGGAAAATATGCGGAATGGGTATCGGAGAACGATTAAATAACGATACCTTTGTCGTCCATATACTTAAAGCCGATCCGACTATCCCGGGGTTGTATCAAACAATGATGAATGAATTTCTGTCTCATGAAGCAGGTGATTTTCGCTATGTTAATCTGGAACAGGATCTGGGCATCCCGGCACTCCGGCAGGCAAAAGAATCGTATCATCCGGTCAGGAAGATCGCAAAATATACCTTGCGGAAGGTATCATGAGGTTCGTCAAAAAGATTTTTGCTGATACGGCCGTGCGGGAACTTTTCCGCGAGAGCTGGCAATTAAGCTGGCCCATGACGCTTATCATGTTCTATGAATTCCTGATCGGCCTGAGCGATGTTGTTGTCGCCGGAAGACTGGGCCATGAAGTGCAGGCTGCCTATGGACTGGCATTTCAACTCTATTTCGTATTTATTATAATCGGTATGGCGCTCAGCGTCGGATCGGTTTCCGTCGTTAGTAAGCTTTATGCCGGGGACCGGAAAGGGCAGGCCTTTCGTGAGGCGGTCGGCTCGTCCATAAGTGTTGCGGCGATAACCGGCCTTTTCTGCGGGCTGATCGGTATATCGTTTGCAGACGTTATTATCAACAGTTTCTCTATGCCGGAACAGATCCGGACATATTCCATCCCGCTTCTCCGTATCTATTCATGCGGATTCCTGTTTGACTATATCCTTATTATCAGTAACGGTATCCTGCGCGCCTGCGGCATGGTCCGGCATTCGCTTCTTACGATGACGGTTGTTTGCGCGATGAATATCGCGCTCAATTTCATCCTTGCCCTGGGGACGCCGCTCGGCGTTCAAGGCATAAGCTGGGCGACGGTTATAAGCCTTTTTTGCGGGGCTGTCATGAACGGGACATTTATATGGAAATTGACACGAGACTTCTTAAAGTTTTCCCGCGCCGCCTTTAAAAAAATCATAGCCATCAGCTGGCCGGCGGGGCTCTATCAGGTGATCTGGCAGCTGGGCGCGGCCGTGCTCTTCATGATATTGGGAAAAATACCGGCAAAAGGAGTTGAAATAATAGCCGCATTTACCAACGGCCTTAAGATCGAATCCGCGATATTCCTCCCTGCATTTGCGTTCAATATGGCCAATGCCGTTATTATCGGGAACTGCCTCGGCAAAAAAGACGAAAAGAACGCCTTTCGCGGAGGGATCATTACGGCAGTAAGCGGTGTCGGGTTTGTGACAGCGCTCACCCTTCTTGTGATGTTTAACGCCAGGGCCATTGCGGGAGCCCTTACATCGAATAGGGTTGTTTTTAATGAAAGCCTGAACTATATCTACATCGCGCTCCTGTCGGAACCTTTTATGGCGTGGGGTGTTATCCTCGGCGGCGGATTAAGCGGGGCCGGCGATACGAAGAGTGTCATGTTCATAACCGCGATCAGTGTATGGCTGGTCCGGATCCCGCTCGCGTACCTTTTGGGTATCGTGATGGGGTTAGGCGCCGCCGCTATTTGGTGGACGATGAATCTTTCGATCCTTGTTCAGGCGGTCCTGGTGTCGGTGCGGTTTTTTCGAAAGAAGTGGGCGCTTGTTGAGCGACCGGCCACTCAATAAGCATTAAAGAATTCAATAGGCCGCACGTAATCCCTATCTCTATCCTCAGGGCGTGGCTTACCATAAGATTGAATCCGTTGATGAACAGAAACACGAAAAACGGCATCGCCAGGACCGATCCAAACACATAGACATCCCGGCACCTTTCCTGACAATACAAGACCAGCCGGATCTTGCGGATAAAGAATAAAAGAAACCAGATAAAAGGAACAAGGCCCAGTATGCCGAATTCCCTATAGATATCGGTCAGAAGGGTGTTTTTAGCGCCGGTCGCGATTTTCTGAGCCTGATCGTTAATCGTAGGGCCGAGCCCGGCAAAAAAATGTTCGCCCGTTAGGCGTAAACTGTCTCCATAAACAGTAAAGGTCTTTTGCATAGCCGACTGTATAGCCCCCATAGAAAGCCCGACCTTACTGCCGTGATATTCCCGGAACGCAACCCATTCCATCGATACCAGTGCGCAAACGGCCAGGATAAGGGCAGAGGTAAAAATTGCCGGCCACTTTTTTGGTGACAATATAATCCTTGCGAGCAGTAGTATGACCACAACGGCCAGGGCTGCTTTTGCGGAAATAACAAAAAGGCCGGCGCACACGCACAAACCGACAAACCAATAAAGCAGTCTTTTATGCCTTAGTACAAATATCCAAAGCATACACGTAAGGGCCAGGGCAATGATCCCGGACTTTGATAGGGTTAGAAGGGATGAGGCCCCTATGATAATAAACAGTCCCGCAAACAGGAATTTAAAAAATTTATTTTTTACCGTTAGAAAAAGGCCGACAACAAGCGGTAAGGTAATATTAAGAAATGACGGCAGCCAACCGCCGGGGTACCAGCGGTCGACACCGGACAAGTCTCCGCCTAATAATGCCGAGTCCCTGTAAAGCCAGCGAAGGGTCGAGACATAGAAGAACTTCTGCAGAAATAAAAAACTGATCACGAGCGCTACGGCGCATAATGCTGCTACGGTAAAGAGAAGGGCGCGGCGGTTTTTAATTATATTGGCAGCAAGGATATAGGCAAGGGGGATTTCCAGCCAGAGGAGGCTGTCTAATAAAAACCGCGGCAAATCGCCGATAGATAGTTGTGAGAAAATATATATATTCATAAGTCCGGCCAAGATCGTCAATGCTATAAAAGGTACGATGGCCCTCATAGCGTCGAGGCCTTCGAGACGGCGCCAGTCCGCATGCTGCCGGGCGCGATAAAAAAACACGAATGCGATAAAAACAATAAGAAGGACAAAGGTGCCCGGAGAAACGGGCAGCCCGAAACACGGAAGTTCCCGGGGAATAGGAATAGAGACCGTAACGGCAAGAATGCCTAGTAAGGGCCAAAGCGGTGTCGGCCTGAAATAACGTTCCAGCCGGTTGACAATAGAGTTGCCGGTTTCCATGATTAATAGTATATCATAAAAACAGGGAGAATGCCTATTGCGGCCGTTACAGAGCCGTTACATTTTTGTTGCCTTCCCGTTACCCAAAAGTGCGGATATCAGGTATACTTGATATCTATAAGGAAAAGGTTTTATTTAAAGGAGCAACGCTATGAAAAAAATCTCGTTTAACGGGCTGGAACGGCGAATCTATAAAAGAATACCCAAAAATTTTACGGTCAAATTCCGTATCAGAAAACGGGAGAACCTGAAGGTCGGCCATTCCGATTGGCCTATAGGGATACTTGAAAACCTGTCGGCCGGCGGTGCGCTCTTCAAATATAATCGGGACCTTCCCCTTAATTCCCTGATAGATTTCAGGATCCGTTCGCCTATTTCGCGCGCCCCTATAGAATGCCGCGGCAAGGTTGTCCGCGTCGAACCTATTATAAACGCCTCTATCGCGCGTATCGGTATAGCCTTTGTGAAGATCACCGGCCAGAATAAGCGGATCATCAACGAATTCGCCGATGATTTTTATAAGGTCAATAATACCTGATATAGCCGCGCCGCCTGCCCGAAGTTAAAAATTTTCTTTTTGCTGTTTTTCCTGTTTGGACGTATAATTGTTCCGGTATGAAAATACATTTTCTCGGCACGAACGGCTGGTATGATACCCGGACAGGGAATACCCTCTCGGTCCTGATCGAGACCGCGGCCGCCTATATCATCCTCGACGCCGGCAACGGTTTCTATAAGATCGACCGTTACATTAAAGCGGGAAAACCCGTCTATCTTTTCTTAAGTCATTTCCATCTGGATCATATCGCGGGTCTGCACGTAATGGTGAAATTTAAATTTCCCCAGGGCATGGATATATACGGCCCGGCGGGGACCAGGAAATATTTAAACAGTATTGTCAGAAAACCGTTTACGGTGCCGTTCAGCCGCCTTACGATGCGCACGACCTTGAACGATCTTGTGCGGCATCCCGCCCCTGCCATGCCGGTGGATGTGGAGTTTAAACGGCTCGATCATGCCTCGATCTGTTACGGATACCGTTTCCGGCTCGAAGGCAAGGTTGTTACGTTCTGCACGGATACCGGTGTTTGTCGAAATCTTGTTTCCCTGGCGCGCGATGCGGATATCCTTATAACCGAGTGCGCGCTTAGGTCCGGTATGGAAAACAAAAAATGGCCGCATTTGAACCCCGAATCTGCCGCCCAGGTCGCCAAAGACGCCGGAGCCGAACGGCTTGCGCTGGTGCATTTTGACGCCTATCTCTATACAACATTCGCCGAACGAAAAAAAGCGCTGCATAACGCGAGGAAGATCTTTAAAAACACCGAAGCGCCGCTTGACGGGCAGACTATCGTTTTGTAGTGGATACCATGCACAACATAAAAAGCCTATTTTTTTGGTGCGCGTTTCTTCTGGGGATCTTTACCGGAGAATGTTCCGGCGAAGAACCCGGGAAAACCACGTTATTATTTTTCTATACCCCGACGTGCCACAGGTGTGTTGTCTTCAAAGACGCGTTAAGCGGCCTGTCGAACGATGGTTTGTGCCGGGAGATCGATATCAGTTATCGTAACGTAGCCGATATCGATAACTACTCATATCTGATGAGCCTTCTTACGGCGCATAAAAAACCGGAAAAAACCGTATTCCCGGTGCTATATCTTAATGGGCACTTCCTCGACGGAAACGCGGCGGCCGGCACTATAAGGGGGGCCATCAATGATTTTATACGGAACTCACTCGCCCGTCCCGGGCCCGCGGTACCGGCCCGGGCATTCGATATAAAGGAATATGCCCGGGGCATCGGGATATGGGCTATTCTCGGGGCAGGCCTTATCGACGGTATTAACCCGTGCGCCTTTACGACGCTTATTTTCTTTATGTCCTTCCTTTCACTGCAGGGTTACAGCAGGCGTAATATTCTATATTCGGGGATATCGTATATAGCAGGCGTATTCTGCGCCTATATTGTGATCGGGCTGGGGCTTTTGGGCGCGCTCTATGGTTTGCGTGCTTTTTGGACGATATCGGCGGTCCTCAATATCGGTATCGGCTGTTTTAGCATTATATTAGGAATGATATCGGTCATGGATGCCGTCCGGTTCGGGCGGTCCGGCGCTTCACAAGAGATAATCCTTCAATTGCCGAAGAGTATAAAAACGAGACTGCACGCCCTTATACACAATGAATATAAGACATCCGGCCGACAAGATATCGCCCGAAGGAAAAACTTCATCGTACTGGCCGTTAATACATTTTTCCTGGGCGTCGTTATAGCTGTTTTCGAGTCTGCCTGCACAGGACAGATATACCTGCCGACCCTTATGTTGATCCTGGCAGGATCCGGCGCAAAAATGCTTGCCTTTCTGAACCTTGTGGCGTATAATGCCATATTTGTCACCCCCCTCGTAGGGGTATTGGCCATGAGTTACATGGGTGTAACATCAGAATGGTTTGTAACTATGGTAAAAAAGCATTTGACAATAATCAAATATCTTCTCGCCGTAACGTTTTTCGTTCTGGGCGGGTTCCTCCTGTATACCTATATTCCGCTTGCTCACGCTAATCCTTCTCTGGCAATGACATCCCAGCCGGGAGGCACAACCATTGCCGGGGCCGATATAAAAACCAAAGATGTTGAATTTTCATTTAATTTCGGGAAGGTCTCCGAAGGGAAAGTCCTGAAACATGTTTTTGTATTAAGAAACACTTCAAGACAGCTGATGAAAATAAAGCAGGTCAACTCTTCCTGTGCGTGCACGACATCCGACTTGAGTTCGTGGGAGATCGCTCCCGGCGGAGTCTCCCGGATAACGGTACAATTCAATACCCGGGGATATCCCGGAGAGAAAGAGCGCTACGTATATATCCATACCGATAATTCAGATCGGCCTATCATCATGTACAAGATACAGGCAACCGTCATACCCGAAACAAAAAAACAATCAGAGGAGGGAGGGAACAAATAGCAGGATTTCGACTCGGTTTTTAATGACCAATCGAAAAGATACTAATGCGGTATCATTTAACATATAAGAAACCCAAAGGTAACCAAGCTGCTTATGAGTCAAGGAAACGTAGTACTTGCGATAAGCGCTGTGAAAGGAGTAAACCATGAAAAAGATATGGATACTAATGCTGGCACTGGCATTCATTGCTGTGTCCGGCGGGGCATCCTACGCGGCTGATGCGCTGGACAAGGGTGTTGTTGTCAAATGCAACAAATTCACCTTTGACGGCACATCCTCTAAGGATCCTAACGGAGACAAACTTACGTATCTCTGGGATTTCGGCGACGGCACGACCAGCACCGATCCTGTAGTTACGCACGTCTATGCAAAGGGCGGCGATTACAAGATATCGCTGATGGTAAAAGATGCGTCGGGATTGCCGTGCGATTCGGCATCGACCACCCAGATGCTCAAGGTAAACACGCCTCCTCATGCGGTGTTCAATGGCCCCGATGCGCTCTGTCTTGGCGATACGGTGACCTACGATGCCAGCGGGACAACGGACGATACCCCGGGTAACCTGACGTATAAATGGAATTTCGGGGACGGCACAACCGGTGAAGGGAAGACGGTAACGCATTCATATGCCAAAGGCGGGTCTTATCTGGTTTCATTATGCGTAGATGATAACGCGAACAGCGAATGCAGTACGTCATGTGCCCAGATGCGAGTATGTGTCAACGAACCGCCGATAGCCAATGCGGGTTCGAACGTTGATCTGTGCCTGCCGGCGTCCAAAGAGTACGTGGTTTCGTTTAGCGGCGCGCAATCAGCCGGCCGTGGATTGAGCTATTCGTGGGATTTCGGCGACGGCGAGACCGGGACGGGAAAGAACGTGACGCATACCTATAAAAAAGGCGGGAATTATGTTGTCCGCCTGGTGGTTGATGACGGCCAGGGCAGTAAATGCTCAACGTCAGCGGCTACCATTAATGTGAAACTCAATAAATCCCCTATTGCGATAGCGGGAGATTCTGTGCGCGCATGCGTCGGCACCAAGATCCAGTTTGACGGTTCGCAGTCAAGCGATCCTGACGGCGATGCGCTGAGCTATAAATGGGATTTCGGCGACGGTAAGAGCGCGGACGGCGCAAAGGCCGAACATCTCTATGACGGAGCCGGTACTTTCCAGGCTATCCTGACGGTCAATGACGGTAAGGGCACGCAGTGCTCTTCTGCTTCGACGACCAGATGCATAACCCTGAACGCAGGCCCGTGCGCGGCGCTGACAGGTCCTGAGGGAACAGTGTGCGTGGGAGATTGTCTCGCGTTCAATGCGTCCGAGACATGCAAACCGGCCGGGACCAGACTGGCCTATACGTGGGATTTCGACGGTACCGTAGTCCAGGGCGGCCCGAAGATGACCCGCGAGTTTATTAAAGGCGGAACGTATGTGGTCCGGGTGACTGTAGACGATCAGCAGGGGACCCCGTGCTCCGTAGGGACAGCGGCGGTCAAGGTAAAGGTTAACGCGCCTCCGATAGCGAATTGCGGACCGAATTTAGTCTGCTGCGCGAACGAGCAGTCGAATTTCGACGGGTCACAGTCTTCTGACCCCGACGGCGACGCGCTCAGCTATAAATGGGATTTCGGCGACGGCGGAACCGCCGAAGGGGCGAAGGTGCAGCATATGTATACCAAGGGCGGCACCTATCACGTTGTCCTGACGGTCAATGATAATCAGGGAACACGCTGCAGCGCATCCTCGTGTGGTTTCACGGCTAAGGTAAATGAACAGCCGATATCGGTTATAAAGATACGGTAACGTGAATAGGCGCGGGATGGGGTGGCTACCGCCACTCCATCCTCGCATGGGTGAAATACGAGAAACAGTAAGAAGGAGGACTTATGAAAAAGATATGTTCGATCGTAGCCGGGGCTTTTATGATCGCGATGCTGGCTGTGACGGTATCGTTTGCTGCTGAGTCAACGAATGTGCCGTGCGGCGGCAGGCCGGCGCCTGCTGTATGCCCTAAGTGCCAACAAAATCCGTGCGTATGCGTACGCCCCACGACACCCGCCGGGTTCTACAAACGGGATGTTTTGGGCCACGTTGTGCCTACCAGGACAGAACATAAAGGAACATGGCATGCGAGCGAAGCGTCCGGATACAAGGATTCGATCATAACAGGAAGCGGTAAAGACGAATAATAAGAGGTCCGGAAGACGTTTCACCTGCAGACAGAATAATAACCCCTCCGGGGCTGTTATTCTGTCTGCAGGCAGTACGGTATTCTTTTCGCGACAAGGAGGTAACCATGGGAGGTCTAATCGGTCTGGTAGTCCTGATCCTGGACATCATAGCGATCGTTGATGTTTTAAAAAGCGCTTTTGATACCGGCAAAAAAGCCCTGTGGATAATCTTAATTGTTGTGTTACCCGTTGTTGGTATGATAATATATTTTCTGATAGGTAAGAAAAAATAGTCAATAGTATAAACGGAGCGTAAAAAGACATGGAAGCGACATTACAGAAGATCTACGTATATGTACTGCCTTACGCGATTAACATTTTTGCGGCGATACTGATATTCTTTATCGGTAAATGGGTGGCGCGGATTGCTGCGCGTTTTGTCGAAACGGCCCTGAACAAGTCAAAGCTCGATAAGACCCTGGCGGCATTCACCAAGAATATCGTATATTATCTGATCATCATTTTTGTCGTCATTGCGGCCCTGGGCAAACTTGGGGTGCAGACCAGTTCGTTCGTAGCGCTGGTCGGGGCCGCAGGCCTGGCCGTAGGCTTTGCCCTGCAGGGTTCGCTGGCGAATTTCGCCGCAGGCGTCATGATCATAATATTCGAGCCTTTCAAGGCCGGCGACCTCATAGAAGCCGGCGGCGCGACAGGGGTGGTCGAGGAGATCCAGATATTTAACACGATCTTCTCCGCTGCCGACAAAAAGACGGTGATAATGCCGAACTCAAAGATCACCAACGATAAGATCATCATACACCAGAGACGGGGCGCAAAATAAGTTTTCAGGATATAGAATACCATACATACAATAGGGGGCGGATTATCCGCCCCCTGCTGCTTAAGACATGAAACCATATACGATCTTATACGAGGATGACGTTCTTATAGCCGTTGACAAGCCTTCGGGGATTCTGGTCATCCCGGCGCCGGGCTTAGAGGCCGATACCCTGACCGCAGCGCTGAATAAAGACCTCGACGGCCGCGGTATCACCGTGAACGCCTATCCCTGCCACCGCCTTGACCGGGAGACATCGGGCGTTATTCTTTATGCCAAGGGGAAAAAGGCCCAGAAGGCCATGATGGAAGAATTTCAGAAAAGGGCCGTTAAAAAGACCTACGTCGCCATTGTTCAGGGTTCCGTAAAGAATGACCGGGGGAGCGTCAGGCAGGAGATCTATAACAAGAACAAAAAGAGGCTCGAGCCGGCGCTTACGCATTATAAAGTATCGTGCCGCAAAAATGGGTTTACCATCCTGGAGATTGAACCTGTGACCGGCCGGACAAACCAGATACGCATACACATGAAGGCAATAGGCCATCCGGTCCTTGGCGAGGATGTCTACGCGTTCCGTAAAGATTTTGCGATCAAGGCGAAACGTCTGATGCTCCATGCGCACAGGGTCCGGTTCCTGCATCCCGTTACCGGGGCACCTCTTACCATAGAATCACCGGTCCCGGCGGAATTCGGCAGTTCCCTGCAGGAAAACTTTTCTTGACCTCTCTTGTTTTGGGTAGTACCATGATGGAGCGGAGATATGTGATATGGATACCGTGAACGAATTTGCCCGTCTGCGGGCAGGGATAGATGAAGCGATAACGTTCGGCGAACTCGCCCAGGCAAAGGCGTTAGTGAAGAAAGGCCTTCATCGGGCGGAGATGGAAGAGCGTTTGGGCGAACGGGAATATTTTTTAGGGCAATTCGGCATCCTGAAGGGCGATTACGAGCAGGCTATAGAACATTTTGACCGCGCCGTGAGGTTTAACCCTTCCGACGGTGCTGCGTACAACGACCGGGCGCTCTGTATGGTCGAGACGGGCGATGTCGACGAGGCATTTTATTATTTCGATAAAGGCATAGAGGTAGAGCCCGGTTATGCGACGGTCTACCATAATAAAGGCTGGCTTCTCAATAAAACAGGTAAACACCGGGAAGCGGTCGAACATTTCTATAAATGCCTGTCGCTGGACCCGAACCGCGCTGTTACCTATGAAAATCTGGGAAATGCCTTGTATCACCTGAACGATTACCGGGCAAGCCTTGCCGCATATAAGAACGCCTTGAGGCTTCTGAAGAGCCGTTATCCGCATATCCGTAAACAGATAGCCGCGGAAATACAGGTGCTTGAGGAAAAATTAAGAGTGCGATAAGGATCATGACAAGCCTCCTTGAGAAAATCTTCCATATAAAGGCACAAGGGTCTTCGATACGGACCGAAACGATCGCCGGTGTCACGACATTCATGACCATGGCGTATATTATTTTTGTGAACCCCGCGATGATCTCCCGGACAGGCATGGACTTCGGCGCCGCATTGGCTGCGACATGTCTCTCGGCGGCTATAGCGACCATAGTGATGGGACTTTACGCAAATTATCCCATCGCCCTGGCGCCGGGCATGGGCGAGAACGCTTTTTTCACCTTTACGGTCTGTGTAACGATGGGGATATCGTGGCAGACGGCGCTCGGATGTGTTTTCATCGAAGGCATCCTTTTTATTATTCTAACTGTTACCAGGATGCGGCAGATGCTTATCGATGCCATACCGCTGTCACTCAGGTACGGGACCGCCGCAGGCATAGGCCTTCTCATAACCCTTATCGGCCTTAAAGCTGCCGGTATCGTTGTGGCGAATCAGGCGACAATTAGCGGATTGGGGGATGTGGTGTCTCCGGGGCCGCTCCTTGCGTTGAGCGGTCTCGTTATTACCGGGTGGCTTTTGGGCAAGAAGGTCAACGGCGCTATTTTGTGGGGGATATTGATCACGATGGCACTCGGTATTCTTTTCGGTATTATTAAATTCCAGGGCGTCATGTCCATGCCGCCGTCCCTGGCGCCGACGTTTTTAAAGATGGACCTTATCGGTGCGATGAAATTAGGGCTTCTTTCGGTTATTTTTATATTTTTATTCATGGACATATTCGATACTGTCGGGACATTAGCCGGCGTTGCTGAGATCGGCGGATTCATGCGGCAGGGGAAACTGCCGCGCGTGGGCCAGGCCATGATGAGCGATGCCGTCGGGACCTGTATCGGCGCAGCCTGCGGTACGCCCACGGTTACCAGTTATATCGAAAGCGCCTCCGGTATCGCGGCAGGCGGCCGGACCGGCCTTGCCAATGTGGTGACGGGGCTCCTCTTTTTTGCCGCGCTCTTTTTTTCGCCGCTTATTAAAATGGTCGGAGCAGGGTATAAAACAGCAGGCGGGCTCGAACTTAACCCGATAACGGCGCCTGCCCTTATCATAGTCGGATGCATGATGCTTAAGCCCCTCACCCGCATAAACTGGGACGATTACAGCGAAATAATTCCTGCCTTTCTTGTCCTCATGATAATGCCGCTGACGTTCAGCATTGCCACCGGCCTTGCTTTTGGGTTTATCAGTTATGCTGCCCTGAAACTGTTGGCCGGCAAAGGAAAGAACGTATCATGGCTGGTGTATCTCTTTTCGGTCATTTTTGTTCTCAGATTTTTGTATCTTAAAGCGCTGTAAGAGGTCAATAAACCATGCTCAAGCGGCTGTCACCCGACCGGGTCCGGGCCTTCAGAAGAAAAGTTTATCGCTATTACAAGGCGAATGGCCGCGACCTTCCCTGGAGGAAGACGCGTGACCCCTATAGAATCGTTGTCTCTGAGATAATGCTCCAACAGACCCAGGTCGACCGGGTAGCATTAAAATATCCGGAGTTTATAAAAAGGTTTCCGACGATACGGAAACTTGCGAAGACGCCGGTCAAGGATGTCTTCACGGTATGGCAGGGTATGGGATATAACCGTCGGGCGTTATCGTTAAAACGGCTGGCCGAGCAGGTCGTCCGACAATACTCCGGCAGGGTCCCCGACGATGAGGAAGCCTTGCGGTCGCTGCCCGGCATCGGCAGCGCAACGGCGTCTTCGATATGCGCGTTTGCCTTCAATAAACCGGTTGTTTTTATTGAGACCAACATCCGCAGCGTCTTTATCCATGAATTTTTTTGCGGAAGACAGGATGTGTCCGATGCGGCGATCCTGCCTTTTGTCGGAGCGGCGCTCGACCGGAAAAACCCGTGCCGTTGGTATAATGCGCTGATGGATTACGGTGTTATGCTGAAAAAGAAATTTGGGAACCCCGGTAGAAAAAGCGCCCACTATGTGCGTCAAAGTAAATTCGAGGGGTCGAACCGGCAGGTGCGGGGCGCGATACTGAAGATCCTCATCCGGGACAAAGAACTTAAGGAAGAGGCGATCATACAAAAGATCAATACAGGCCCGGAACGGGTCATCTCCCTTTTGAACGACCTTCAAAAAGAGGGGTTACTTAAAAGGTCGGGCGGGTATGTGACGTTCTGAGAGTATTGATTTGACAAATTCGCGCACGGGTTCTAGAATACATATCTTGAGCAAAAGAAGGAGGAAGAATAGTATGAAGAAAATAATTGTCGGATTATTGCTTGGTTTTATGGTTGTTACCTACGGGTATGCAGAGACCGCGTCGCAAGGGGATGATACCGCGAGCCTGGAACAGCTTCGCAAAAAAATAGTCACCCTGAAAAAAGAGATGGATTATCTTATAAAAGACCTCAGGGAGTCGGATACCCTGGGCGTGGACATGGCCCCTTTCGCCTCCGACGTAAAAGTCGACATTACGCAGGATGAGCAGAACATACTTGTCAAGGCGGATATCCCCGGTATGG